>NZ_JBEZKJ010000006.1:0-202051 GCF_040651675.1 Streptomyces sp. NPDC048415
CGGTGACGTCCTTCGCTCCTACGACCGCGTCGTGATCCCCGAGATGAACCTCGGCCAGCTCGCCACACTCGTCCGGGCGAAGTATCTGGTCGACGTCCGCAGCCACACCCAGATCAACGGGATGCCGTTCAAGGCCGAACAGCTCGCGCAGGCTCTCTCGGAGGCCCTCCATGCCCATTGAGAAACTGTCCCTGATACCGAGGAGCGAAGTCGCCCTCACCGCACGGGACTTCAAGTCCGATCAGGAAGTGCGCTGGTGCCCCGGCTGCGGTGACTACGCGATCCTCGCCGCCGTCCAGGGCTTCATGCCCGAACTCGGCCTCGCCAAGGAGAACATCGTCTTCGTCTCCGGCATCGGCTGCTCCTCCCGCTTCCCGTACTACATGAACACCTACGGCATGCACTCCATCCACGGCCGCGCCCCCGCCATCGCGACCGGACTCGCCTCCTCCCGACGGGACCTGAGCGTCTGGGTCGTCACCGGTGACGGCGACGCCCTCTCCATCGGCGGCAACCACCTCATCCACGCCCTGCGCCGCAACGTCAACCTGAAGATCCTCCTCTTCAACAACCGGATCTACGGCCTCACCAAAGGCCAGTACAGCCCCACCTCCGAAGTCGGCAAAATCACCAAGTCGACACCGATGGGCTCACTCGACGCGCCCTTCAACCCGGTGTCGCTGGCCATCGGCGCGGAAGCATCCTTCGTGGCGCGGACCGTGGACTCCGACCGCCAGCACCTCACCGGCGTCCTGCGCCAGGCCGCCGCCCACCCCGGCACCGCCCTCGTCGAGATCTACCAGAACTGCAACATCTTCAACGACGGCGCCTTCGAAGCCCTGAAGGACAAACAGCAGGCCGAGGAAGCCGTCATCCGCCTCGAACACGGACAACCCATCCGCTTCGGCACCGACGGCACCCGAGGAGTCGTACGCGACCAGCAGACCGGCGACCTGAAGGTGATCACCGTGACACCGCAGAACGAAGCCCACGTCCTGGTCCACGACGCCCACTCGGCATCCCCGACCACCGCCTTCGCCCTCTCCCGCCTAGCCGACCCCGACACCCTCCACCACACCCCGATCGGCGTCTTCCGCTCCGTCGACCGCCCGGTCTACGACACACAGATGGCCGACCAGCTCGACACCGCCATCGAACAGAACGGCAAGGGCGACCTCGCCGCCCTCCTGACCGGAAACGACACCTGGAACGTGGAGAGCACTCATGACCTACGTCATCGCGCAGCCCTGCGTTGATCTGAAGGACAAGGCCTGCGTCGACGAATGCCCCGTCGACTGCATCTACGAAGGCGCCCGCAAGATGTACATCAATCCGGACGAGTGCGTGGACTGCGGGGCCTGCGAACCCGTCTGCCCCGTCGAGGCCATCTTCTTCGAGGACGACACTCCCGAGGAGTGGGCGGACTTCCGCAAGGCAGATACCGAGTTCTTCGCCGAGCTCGGCTCGCCGGGCGGTGCCTCCGGTCTCGGTCCCCTCGAGCGCGACCACCCCGTGGTCGCGAACGCGCCGCTGCCGACGGCATGACACCGCCGTACCCGCTCGGCAGTTCCGACCGGGAGCACCGGAGGCTGACGGCGCAGGCCCGCATTCTGCGCCCCTGGACCGAGCGCTTCCTTCGCCGCGGCGGCCTGCGCCCCGGCATGTCGGTGCTCGATCTCGGCTCGGGGATCGGCGATGTCTCTCTGCTGGCAGCGGAGATCGTCGGTCCCCGGGGCCGGGTCCTCGGCCTCGACAGGGACCCGGTGATCGCCGAGAAGGCACGGGCGCGCGCGGCGCGCGAGGGACTGGCGGACGTGGTCCGGTTCGAGGTCGCCGACCTCCAGGAGTTCACGGCGCCGAGGCAGTTCGACGCCGTGATCGGCCGGTACGTGCCGCTCTGTCAGCGGGACCCGGCGGCCGCCCTGCGGCGTTTCGTCGACTGCGTCCGCCCCGGCGGGATCGTGGTGTTCCGCGACTTCGACGTGACGAACGCGTCGCCGTCGTGGCCGAAGTGCCCGGTCTGGGACGGGAGTTACCGGCTGCTCTCGGACGTCCTTCGGGTCACCGGCGCGACACCGGACATCGGGCGCCGACCCAGCCGATGTTTTATGGACGCCGGGCTGCCGCACCCCGTGGTCGAGTCGCTGACGCCCGTCGCCTCGGCGCCGGGCTCTCCTCTGCTCGACGGGCGCCGCACCGCTGGGACGCTCGGCCCCGTCCATTACGGCGCGCGGGCGCGCGTCCCCCGCTCGACGGGCGCCGCACCGCTGGGCCTCGGACCGCAGTTGCCCTGAGCTACATGTCCAGGTCCACCACGACCGGCGCGTGGTCCGAGGCGCCCTTGCCCTTGCGCTCCTCGCGGTCGACATACGCGTCGGTGACCGACTTCGAGAACGCCTCGTTCCCGTAGACGAGGTCGATGCGCATGCCGCGGTTCTTGGGAAAGCAGAGCTGGCGGTAGTCCCAGTAGGTGAAGGGGTGCTCGTACTTGAGCGGGCGCGGGACCACGTCCGAGAGGCCCGCCTCGCGCAGGGCGGCCAGCGCGGCGCGTTCGGCCGGGGTGACATGGGTGAGGCCCTCGAAGGCGGCCACGTCGTAGACGTCGTCGTCCGTCGGCGCCACGTTGTAGTCCCCCATCACCGCGAACGGCCGGCTGCCCGCCGCGTCACCGGCGATCGCGGCCTTCAGGGCCTCGAACCACTGGAGTTTGTACGCGAAGTGGGGGTGGTCCACCTCGCGGCCGTTCGGCACGTACACCGACCAGACGCGGACCGGGCCGCAGGTGGCGGAGATGGCCCGGGGCTCCTCGACGCCGTCGAATCCGGGATCACCGGGCAGGCCCTTGACCACGTCTTCCACGCCGACTCGGGAGAGCACCGCGACGCCGTTCCACCGTCCCGTCGCGTGCACCGCCGCCTCGTAGCCCAGCTCGCGCAGCTGGTCGGCGGGGAACTGGTCGGCCGCGACCTTGGCCTCCTGGAGGCACAGCACATCCGTGCCGCTGCTCTCCAGCCAGGCCAGCAGCCTTGGGAGACGGGCGGTGATCGAGTTCACGTTCCAGGTGGCGATACGCATGTCCCACAACCTACCGGCCGGGTACGACAACGGGTCCGGCGGTGGCACGGGTCCGGGTCACCTGCTCCCCCGCCGGCGATGACCGACGAGGGGCCGGCGCTGCTGAAGGGGTGGCGCTCAGACCTCGGCCGACGACCCCGGTGTGAGCCGCAGGTGCTCCGAGCCGCCCAGGGCGCCGATCTGCTGGTCGTAGATCGGCCGGGCGAGGTCGGTGAGCAGGGCGTCGTGGATGTCGTACGCGCGTTGCGGCTTGACCTCGCGGACGTACTCGATGACCTCGGAGATCTTGTTCCAGGGGGCCATGACCGGGAGCATCAGCGTCTCGACCGGCTGGTCGGGGACGGTGAGGGCGTCGCCGGGGTGGAAGACGCGGCCACCGTCGATGAGAAAGCCGACGTTGGTGATGCGCGGGATGTCCGGGTGGATCACGGCGTGCAGTTCGCCGTGCACCTGGACGTCGAAGCCCGCCGCGGTGAATGTGTCGCCGTGGCCGACCGTGTGCACCCGGCCCGGGAAGGCGGCGGAGATCGCCTCGGCGACGGACCTCAGGGTCCAGATCTCGGCCGCCGGATTGGCCTCCATGCCCGCCCGCAGCCGCTCCTCGCTGAAGTGGTCGGCGTGCTCGTGTGTGACGAGGACGGCGTCCGCGCCCACGGCGGCGTCCTCCTCGCTGAAACCGCCGGGATCGATGACGAGCGTCCGCCCGTCCTTCTCGAGACGAACGCAGGCATGCGACTTCTTCGTGAGTTTCATAGATCCATCCTGCCCCGGTACCGGCCCGGGGGCTCACTCCTGGGCGGCGCCCCGCCCGGGGGCTCACTCCTGGGGAGTGGTCTCCTCGCGGATGATCCGCTGTGCCACCTTGAAGGCACTGTTGGCGGCCGGTACGCCGCAGTAGACGGCGGCCTGCAGCAGCACCTCCTTGATCTCCACCGGGGTGAGTCCGTTGCGGAGGGCGGCGCGGGTGTGGAAGGCGAGTTCGTCGAGGTGGCCGCCCGCGACCAGCGCGGTGAGGGTGACACAGCTGCGCGAACGCCGGTCGAGCCCGGGCCGGTCCCAGATCTCGCCCCACGCGTACCGGGTGATGAACTCCTGGAAGTCCCCCGAGAACTCGTCCGCCGAGGCCAGCGCCCGGTCGACGTGCGCGTCCCCCAGCACCTCGCGCCGTACCTTGATCCCCGCGTCGTAGGGATCGGGGCGGCCCCCCATGACCTCGGGCTGCGCGACAGCCGGGGCGATCTCGGCGAGGGGTGCGACCGGCGGGGGTGCGGCCAGCACCGGCTTGACGGGGGCGGCCGGGATCGCCATCTGGCCGGTGGTCGAGTCGAAGGCGGGCTGCCAGGCGGTGGAGAAATGCCGTACGAGCAGATCCGTGACGGCGGCGGGCTGCTCCACGGGAACCAGATGCGAGGCGCCGGGCACGACCGCGAGGCGGGCGTCCGGTATCCCGGCGACCAGCGTGCGCGCCTCTGCGGGCCCGGTGACCTGGTCGTCGGAGCCGACCAGGACGAGCGTGGGGACGCCGATACGGCCCAGCTCGGCCCGTACGTCGAACGCGGCGAGTGCCTCGCAGGCAGCGATGTAGCAGCCGGGGTCGGTGGTGCGCACCATCTGCACGGCCCACTCGGTGATCGCGGGCTGGGCCGCGGCGAACCCGCCGGTGAACCAGCGCTCGGGCGAGGTACGAGCGATCGGGTCGAGGCCGTTCGCGCGCACGATCACACCGCGCTGCCGGAACTCGTCGGCCGTACCGAACCGCGGCGAGGCGGCGATCAGCGCGAGCGAGGCGAGGCGCTCCGGGTGGCGCAGCGCCAGCTCGATCCCGATGGCCCCGCTGAACGCGCAGCCGGCGTACCCGAAACGCTGCACGCCGAGCCCGTCGAGCGTGGCGAGCAGCCGCCCGGCGAGTTCACCGACCGAACCCGCCGGATAGGCGGGCGCTCCGCCGTGTCCCGGCAGGTCGAACCGGAACACCCGCCAGCTCTTCGCGAGCTCCGGAACCTGCCTGTCCCACATGTGCCATGTGGTACCAAGGGAGGGACCCAAGATCAGGACGGGAGCGTCTTCTGGCCCGTCAAAGCGGTATTGCAGGGTGTTCGTCGCACTCTCACTCACGCCTTGCACGCTCTCACATCTCACGACTGCCCCTATGACGGGGGGCGGGCTGTGTGGGCCTGACCAGGTGGAAGACCTCCCGGGCGGGCGTAGCGTTTGAGGCATCGGACGATTTCGCGTCGGGTCTTGCCCTCCTTGATGCGGCGTTCATAGTAGTTCTGGGTGCGCGGGTCGAAGCGCAGACGAGTCTGCACGATCCGGTGCAGGGCGGCGTTGGACTGCCGGTCGCCGCCAAGGTTGCGGCGACGGTTGAGGCGACGGAACTGCCGACTGCCCGAGGAACGCTCGACAGGGCTGACCCCGCACAGCGCGGCGGAAGGACGCCTCACTGCGCAGGCGTTCCGGGTTGTCCCCGATCGTGATCACCATGCAGCTCTCGTAGCACCCAGGGGTGCCGAAACCGCTCGCTGTGGGTGGACTGGGCGCCGGGGGCCGGACACGCCGGATGCCCGCACTGCCGCACGGCGCTGCACGAACTGGCCGTGCTCGACCGGACCTGCACCTGGGCCTCCGTCGGTTCCGACGACCCGTGCGTCTCCGCCTCACCCAGCGGGCGGTAGAGGTTGCTCGGCCCAGATGGTCTTGCCGTGGGTGCTGTGCCGAGTTCCCCAGCGCTGGGCCAGCAGGGTCACCATGGCCAGGCCGCGTCCGCCTTCATCGGTCTCGGCGGCGCGGCGGACCCGGGGAGTGGTGGCGCTGCCGTCGGACACCTCACAGATGAGGGACTGGCTGTGGAGGAGGCGGAGTCGGACCGGCCCCCGGGCGTGCCGGACGGCGTTGGTGACCAGTTCACTCACGAGCAGTTCGGTGACGTCGCCCAGGGGCTCCAGCCGCCAGGCCCTCAGCTGGTCGGCGGCCAGGGCCCGTGCCTCGCCGGCGGCGATGGGGCCGTCGGGCAGCGGCCAGTCGGCAATATGTTCGCGGGCCAGGCGGCGCGGCCTGGCGAGGAGCAACACGGCGTCGTCATCGGCACCGTCCGGGGTGGTCAGCGCGGTGGCCAGGGTGTCGCACAGGCGGTCCAGCCCGGGAGTGGTCTCCGCACGTGTCAGGGGGTCGGCCAGCGCGCCAGTGATGGCCGCGGTCAGCGCGGTGATGCCGCTGTCAATGTCCCGGCCGCGGGTTTCCACCAGTCCGTCGGTGTAGAAGACGAGCAGACTGTCCTCGGGCAGCTCCAGCTCGACCGTCTCGAACGGCGGGTTCCCCACCCCAAGGGGCGGATTGTTCGGCAGATCGAGGATGTCGATGGCGCCACCCGGGCGCACGAGCTCCGGGGGCGGATGCCCGCACCGCGCGAAGATCGCGCTGCCGGCCGTGGGGTCGTAGACGGCGTACAGGAAGGTGGCGTAGAAGTCCTCGCCGAGGCGCGCGACGAGGTCATTGAGGTGTGTGAGCAAGTCATCGGGCGGCAATTCCAGGTCCGCGAGTGTGTGGACCGCGGTACGGAGCCGGCCCATGGTCGCCGCCTCGGACAGGCCGTGCCCCATCACGTCGCCGATGACCAGGGCGACCCGCTCTCCCGAGAGCGGGATCACGTCATACCAGTCGCCGCCGACCTCCAGGCCCTCGCTGGCGGGCAGGTAGGACACCGCGGTGATCGCGCCGGGCAGCTGCGGGAGGCCCTGGGGAAGCAGGCCGCGCTGTAGTTCTACGGCACGAGCATGTTCGGCGTCGTAGAGCCGGGCCCGCTCCAGGGCCTGTGCGACCAGTCCGCTCAGGGCGGCGAGCAGGGTGCGCTCGTCCTCGTCGAGTGCGCCCGGCTCCGGGAAGGCGATGATGGAGCAGCCGATGGGCCTGCCGGATGCGATCAGGGGCAGGAAGGCCCATGACCGCATGCCCGATGGCTCGATCCGCCATTTCAGGTGGGGGTAGCGGCGGCCGTATTCGCCGGCCGAGCCGATGAAGACGGGGGTACGGGTGCGCAGCGCCTCGGAGGTCGGCGACACCTGGGTCACTGGAGCCGCTTCGAGCACGCTCAGGAAGCTATCCGAGTATCCGGCGTGACCGGCGACACGCAGCTGGTCCCCTTCCAGGGTCTGGACTGCCAGCCCGGTCGCTCCGAACGGGGCGAGGAGATGATCGCCGACGGCACTCACGACGTCCTGCACGGTCACCGCCTCGGAAAGTGCCGCGGTCAGTTCCTGGGTCCTGGTAGTGCGCAGCGCCGCCCCGTGCTCGACCCGGCCCCGCTCCGCATCGCGCACATGCGATTCGGTGATGTCGCTGAACGACAGCGTCAGTCCATCGTCGTGCGAGGTGAGCCGAAGGCGGTACCACGTACTGAGAGACGGGAGGTGCACGTCGAGATCCGTGGGCAGCCCGGAGGCGGCGGCCTGACGGCAGCGGGCTTCCAGATCGGGCTCCCCGCTGTACGGAACGGCCTCCCACACTGTCCGACCCAGCAGATCGCTCCGGGAGGTATGGAGTATCCCCTCGGCCTGGGCATTGACGTAGACGATCCGCCCGTCGCCGCCCGCCATGACCACGCCGTCGGTCGGACGCCTCAGCACGTATCCATGGCCGTGCCGGGTCGTGTGGCTCCTGGTGTTGTCGAAAAGCGTCCCCACCACACGACCCGGCTCATCATCGGGTCCGGGCAGGACCAGGCCGCTGAACCGCACCCAGCGCATGTCACCGGCCGGGCGCACGATCCGGTACTCGCCGTCGTAACGCTCGAGTACCGCCCTGGGCAACGAAGCCAAGGGGAGGTCGTCCGGGTGCACCATCCGTGCCCAGGTCTCGTAACTGGAGTCGAAAGATTCCGGTTTCAAGCCGAAGATCAGGCAGGAACGGTCGTCGAGACAGAGCTGACCGGTGCGGACGTTGCGGTCGAACGTGCCCACCTGGGCCGCGTCGATCATCCACCGCGGCGCTTTGCCGGGTTCGGACGGCGTGTCGGCTGTCGTCCTGTCCTCGCTGCGGGCCAGACCTGCGAGGTGGCTGTCGAGCCGGGTGGCCGCCGCCCTCAGGGAAATCCAGGCCTCGCCCAGGGCCTCGGCGCGGTCGAGCAGCACCGACAGCGCTCCCACCGGGGCCGTCCGCGGGCCCAACGGCTGGACCAGGACACGGGCGCCGTGAGGGCAGGCCGCCCCGGGGCCTGGACGGCTCCCGAGCTGGCCGGAGACGTCCAGGGGCCCTACCGGATGGCCACTTCGCACCGCTTGCGCCTGCGCGAGATCCTGGTCGACGGGCAGCTGGTTCCACGCTTCGGCGAACACCGGGGGCAGGCCGACCATGGCGAACAGCCGCAGGCACATCCGCTGGGGCTCCAGGAAGTGGATGGCGGCTCCCAGCGAATCCGTCCGGGACGAGAGATGCTGGAGTGTCCGCACAAGTGGCTCAGCGGCATCCCTGCCGGCGTGCGACCACTCCCCCAGGAAAGCACCGGTCGTCCCGGCCCAGGAGGGCGTGACATCGTGCTCGGCTTCCGCGGGACGGATTGCGGAGCTCTCTCGGGGGTCTGGAGGTTGCTTCCGCCATTTCACGGGCGCTCCGTCGCCTCTGATCACCGCAGCCACGCTGGGTGAACGCTTGGGTGCACTTAGCACGGTATGACAACAATGACATACTACCTTCCGTTTTCTTACCTTCCGTTTTCTGCCTTTTCCGAAGGACCCGGATTTTCCGAGGGCCCGGACTCGCGCCGGCTCCACTGACCCACACCCGTTCCACCCAGACGATGGGGTCGGACGCCCTTTCGGGGACATCGAAGGCCGGCTGCTGTACGGCGAGCCGTGCCCCCGACCCGCGATAGGTCGAGGGCACGGCCCGGGATGGGGCGGGGCGGTGGTCAGCCGTCGCTTGCCGCCAACTACCGTCGGCCGACGTGCCGTTCGCGTCCTGGGACTTGCTGGTGTACTCCTTCGATTCCATGGGTGAGGGCATGGTCGTCGGTTTCGACGGCGTGCCGATCGTGACCGGGGGCGGACGCCCGGACGAGATCATCACCGCCGAGGTGCGGCCACGGCTGGCCGACGAGGCGCGCCGGGTGTGGGGCGTGGAGAACAACATCTACCAGTTCGGCCACCGCGGCTTCACGGCGGTACGCGGCGGCGCCCAGGACTGCCCCTACACCTACATGCGGGACATGGTCGCCGGGCGGTACCGGCTGCCGTGGGAGGACGAGGTCCAAGTGACGGACGGCACCAGCTCCGGCTTCCCGGCGCCGACCCGCAGCTACCGCGGAGCAGACGCCTCCGCCGGCTCCTGACAACGTCCTTCTGACAGCTCCTACGACTCCTCGCGAGCACTGCGGTCCTGACACCCGAGCAGGTGCCGGGGCCGCCGCGGGTAGGTGACCGGTCCCGCTCGGCCACCGCGGACCGTGGGGTGCCGAAAACGCCATCCGTGGCGTGACGTGCGCGTTCTCCGAAACCAACCACAGGCGGCCCATGCCAGGAGGCGATAACGACCGGTCTGCTGCTGCGCTTGGCCTACCTCGCCACCCTCCACGTCTTCGGGTTCATGCGAATCCTGCGGCGCAGCTGCGTCGACCAACGCATCGAGATCCCTGTGTTGCGGCATCAACTTGTCGTGCTCCGGCGCCAGGCCGCCCAATGCAGGCGGCCGGGCACTCCTCACGGGAAGACCCACCCGCCGCACCGGGGGCCGACCCACCACCCGCACCTCCTTTCGCGAGGAGTGGGAGCAACACACCCGCCGCGCGCTCGGGGCCAGGCGTTCCCAGCGGCCTTCCGCCAGGGCGACAGCCCGAGCGTCGAAGACGCCGTCGGCTGCGCCCTGCGGCTTCCGGGGCGCCTGCCGCGCCTCACACGTCGGGGGCCTGCGGTCCCAGCACCGGGTTGGAGAGCGTGCCCACGCCCTCGATCCGGACCTCCACCCGGTCCCCGGGGACCAGCGGTCCGACGCCTGCGGGGCTGCCGGTGAGCAGCACGTCACCTGGTTGAAGGGTGATCCAGCGGGTGACGAAGGCCAGCAGTTCCCCCACGCCGAACACCATCTCCGCGGTGGAGCCGTCCTGGACCGTCCGGCCGTTGACCAGGGTGCTCAGCCGCAGTGATGCCGGGTCGGCGATCTCGGTCTCGATCCACGGCCCGAGCGGGCAGAAGGTGTCCGCGCTCTTGGCCCTGGTCCACTGCCCGTCCGCGCGCCAGTCGTCCGCGGTGATGTCGTTGGCACAGGTGTACCCGAGCACGTAGTCGGCGAACGATGCCGCGGGGACCCCGTAGGCGGTGCGGCCGATCACGACGGCCAGTTCCCCCTCGTACTCCAGCCGCCGCAGCCCCGCCGGGCGGATCACCGCCGCACCCGGCCCGACCACAGCGTTGGGGGCCTTGAGGAACAACGGCGGCTGGGTCGGCCACGGCCGCTGCTTTTCGGCTATCTGGCCTGCGTAGTTGCTCCCCGCGCACACGATCACTCGCGGGTCGCACGGCGCGAGCAGCTCGACCTCGTCCAGGGCCGCGACCCTCGGGCCGGGCCTCCTGCGGCCGAGCGGGCCGTCCCCCACGTCATGGACGCACTCGCCCACTAGCGCACCGACACCGGTGTGCTCTCCCTTCCGATATCTGATCAACCGCATCGATCATCTCTCCTCTCCGAGCCCTCCGGGCCGTTGAAATCGTGGACGCCGCGAGCACCAGGCCGTCAGGAGCCGACGGTCTGGTGCCGCAGGTTCTGAACCGTCAGGCGGAGGTGACGGCGGGTGCATCCTCCGTCCCCGCCGTTCCGGTACGGTCGGGCGGAGCGCTCGTGGCCTCGCGCAACTTCTTTCGCAGCGTGAGGACGAGTAGCGCGGCCACACCGAAGACCAGGCCGAAGAAGACCTGAGTGAGTGCGTATCCGCCCCCGCTGATATCGCTGAGCCATCCGCCGATGTAGGGCCCGATGAAGCCGCCGAGGTTGCCGACCCCGTTGATGATGCCGATGCCGGCGCCGGCGGCGGCCACCGGCGTGAGCTTGGTGACCGTCGCCCAGAAGGGGCCGTACCAGGCAATCGACGCCGCGGTGCCCACGATCATCGCTCCGAGAACGAGCCATTTCTGTTGAGCCGAGATCAGTCCCGCACCGGCGAGAACCACGGCTCCGACGCCGAGGACGGCGGACATATGAGTGATGTGCCTGCCGTGACGGTCCGCCGACCGACCTATCAGAATGATCGCGAGGCCGGCGGCAATCTGCGGCAGCATGGCGACAAGACCGACCTTCATATCGGTGTGGAAGGCCGTCTTGAGTACGCTCGGCAACCACATCGAGAGTCCGAGCAGGCCCAGTTGGGTCAACGTGTAGATGAGAGCGAACAGCCACACGATCGGGCTGCCGAACGCAGCCTTGAAAGTGCCGCGGTGTTTGAGTGGCTCGCCTTCCTCGGTACGAGATTGCTCGATGTAGTGACGCTCGTTGTCCGAAAGCCACTCCGCTTTCGCCGGCGTGTCGCGGATGAGGAAGAGCCACGCGGTGAGCCCGACGACGAGTGGGGCGCCGCCCATGATGATGAACATCCAGCGCCAGTCCGCATATGTCAGGATCATGCCTGCGGACGGTGCGGCGATGATGGCCGCGATCGGTGTGTACAGCTTGAAGATCGCATATGCCCGGCTGCGTTCGGCGAACGGGAACCAGGACCGGATGGTGGCCATCAGCGCGGGCTGCACGCCGCCCTCGGCCACCCCGAGCAGGAAACGGACGAGCACGAGTTCGGTGAGGTTGTGCGTAAACCCTGACGCGACCGCGGCTGCACTCCACAGCACCATCAGAATCGCGATCCACCGCCGTGCGCTCCACCGCTCGGCCATGTAGCCGCCGGGGACCTGAAGCAGCAGATAGCCCCAGAAGAAGATGCCGGTCGCGAAGCCCGCTTGAGCCCCGCTGAGGTGCATGTCCTTCTGCAGGTGGGGCAGAGCGAAACTGATGTTTGATCGGTCGATGTAACAGATCACGTAGATGATGACGATGACCGGAAGAATCCTGGTCCATCGCTTCATTTCGGACCGGCGCCGGAAAATTGATGTCTGGGTGGCCAACGACCTACCTCCTTGTAGGTTGTATTTGCACAGTCGCTGCTCGACTTCATGCCGAGCGCTGGGAAAGACGTCTCCGATGGAATAAGCCTCCTCTGCAGCGAGCAATAGTTTTCTCGGGCGGTTCCGCTCGGCGGTCTTTCGATGGGATCGAATTCCGCATTCGGCGGACAGGTGGCCTGTAGGTCGAATTCAATACTCTGGCCACGAGCGGCCGAGATATTTTCAATGTGCCGCCGCTGCAGGGCGGACAATGAAATGACAGGCGGGCGTGTGGGTTCGGCGAAGGCGCAGATCATCGTGCGCACCTTCACTGGGAGGAATTCAGCCGGAACGTCCGGGCTGATCAGGCGACTCGAGCGCGGAGCGAATGAGTTCTACGGGGTGGCTGGCACGACGTCCGCCGCCGTGGGCAATTTGCTGACGACAGGACACGCCAGTGGCCACAAGGACGGTGTCTTCGGAGGCCGCTTTGACGGCTGGGAAGAGGCGGTCGTTTCCTACGGTCATCGACACGTCGTAGTGTTCGGATTCGAATCCGAAAGATCCGGCCATGCCGCAGCATCCGGCGTCGAGTTCGTCAACCTGAACCCCCGGGATCCGCTTGAGCAGTGCCATGGTCGCGGCGGTGCCGACCTCTGCCTTCTGGTGGCAGTGGCCGTGATAAAGCAGCCTGCGCCCGACGAGCCAGGAATCCGCGCGCAGCCGCAGCCGACCGTCGTCGATGGCCTCGCCCAGCAACTCCTCCACCTGCCGTACGCGGCCCGCGACGTCCTTGACTGCCGCGTCGTCGGGCAGCAGTGCCAGGTGCTCGTCCCGCAGGGTCATCAGGCAGGACGGTTCGCAGCCCACGATCGGTGAGCCCGGTTGCCCGGTGGCGCTCAGTGAATGGGCGAGCTTGCGTGCCTTGTCCTTGGCGTCGTCGACCAGCCCCTTGGACAGGCTGGACCTACCGCAGCAGCCACCGCTCTCCAGTTGGACCTGCCATCCGGCCCGTTCCAGCAATTCGATGGCCGCCCGGCCGATGTCGGGCTCGGTGAACGTGGTGAAGGAGTCGGCGAGGAAAGTGACCGTTCCCTGGGTGACGGCGTGCGCCGGACGTGTGTGCCGGCGAAACCAGCGCAGCAGGTTGAGCCGCGCGAACTTCGGCAGTGGCCTGGCGGGCGTGATGCCGATCAGCCGGTCCATCAGAAGGCGCAGCGGCCGACTCCGTCCGGGCAGGTTGGACAGCGGTGCTGTCGCCGAGCCCAGCCGGTTCAGCGACCGGATCGCGCCGAAGATCCGGGACCGCAGGGGAGTCCCGTGCAGGTCATGATGGTGCGACAGCGTCTCGCTCTTGAGCGCGGCCATGTCCACGCCGAGCGGGCACTCGCTCTTGCATGCCTTGCACCCGAGGCACAGATCCAGGATCTCGTGCAGCCGCTCGTCGCCGAGGGCCTCCCGTGGGTCGGGCTGCGACAGCGCCTTGACCAGAGCGTTGGCGCGTCCGCGGGTGGAGTGCTCTTCCTGGCGGGTGGCCATGTACGACGGGCACATGGCGCCGGTGGTGCCTTTGCGGCACAACCCGATGTTCATGCAGCGGTCCGCGGCGCCGCGCATTCCGCCGACCACCTCGAAGGCCAGCCGCGTCCGGATCGGCGTTGCCGGTGGCAGCGCCGGGTCACGCAGGTTGTCCGTCATCGAGGGGGCGTTCACGATCTTGCCCGGGTTCATCCGGTCGTCCGGGTCGAAGACCCGCTTGACCTGGCGCATGGCTTCGTAGAGCTCGTCGCCGAAGAGCTCCCGGTTGAACTCGCTTCTGGCCAGTCCGTCGCCGTGCTCGCTGGAGTTGACGCCGCCGTACTCGGTGACCAGGTCCTTGATCTCCTCCGCGACGGCGCGCATCTTCTGCACCTCCGCCGGATCGGTGAGATCGACGAAGGGGCGGATATGCAGGCAGCCGACCGAGCAGTGCCCGTAGAAGCCGGCCGTCATGTCGTGCCGGTCGAGCACCGCCTTGAAGCGCTGGGTGTAGTCGGCGAGGTGCGCGGGGTCGACCGCGGTGTCCTCCACAAACGCCAGGGGACGGCGTGTGCCGACGCTGGCGGCCATCAACAGGCCCAGGCTTGACTTGCGGACCTTGAGCACGGCCGATTGCTGGTCGGGAGTGACGGCCTGCAGCGTGAAGTAACCGTGGCCGTGGCGCCGCCACAGTGCGCTCACCCGCTGCAGCCGACCGAGGAGCTGCTGCTCGTCGTCCCCGGTGAAGGTCACGAAGAGCAGTGCCTCGGGGTCGCCTTCGAGGATGGTGCCCAGCGACGCGTACTCGATTTTCTGCCGGGACAGATCCAGGATCGTACGATCCATCAGCTCGACGGCGGCCGGATCGCAGGACAGGGCGTCCTCGGTGGCCGCGATGGCGGCGGGCGTCGAGGTGAAGTGCCCGACGGCGATTACCGTCCGGCGCGGCTTGGGCACGAGGTCGACGACGGCCTCGGTGGTGACCACGAGCGTGCCCTCGGAGCCGACGACGAACTTCGCCAGGTCGAACGGGCCGTCCCCGAGGAGCCGGTCGAGCCGGTAGCCGCCGGCCCGGCGCCAGAACGTGGGGAATCCCTCGGCGATGGCGGAGGAGTTCGCTCGCACGATCTCCGGCAGCTGGCGGTAGATGTCGCCCTCGAGCGTGGCCGCCTGCGCCCGGCGTGCCCGCTCGGTCTCGTCCACGGGGGCCAGGTGGGCATAACTCGCGTCGGAGAGGACCACGTCGAGCTCACGCACGTGATCGATGGTCATGCCGTAGCGGACCGATCCGCTGCCAGCCGAGTTGTTTCCGATCATCCCGCCGATCGTGGCGCGGTTGCTGGTCGAGGTGTCCGGGCCGAACATCAGCCCCTGCGGTGCGGCCGCCTGATTGAGCTGGTCCTGCACCACACCCGCCTCGACCCGAGCGGTGCGGTTCTCGGCGTCGATCTCCAAGATGCGGTTCATGTGCCGGGACAGGTCCAGCACCAGGCCCGGTCCGATGGTCTGGCCGGCGAGGCTGGTGCCGGCACCCCGGGGCACCAGCGGCACCCCGAACTCGGCAGCCGCCGCGACCGCGGCCGCCACGTCCCCGGCATGGCGCGGAAACGCCACGCCCACCGGAGTTATCGCATACATGCTCGCGTCCCGTGCGAACAGGTGCCGGGTGTAGTCGTCGAAGGCAACCTCGCCTTCGAGTTCCTGCCGGAGCCTGCGGGCCAGGTCCTGACCGGCAACGTTTTCGGTGGTGGGCACGGAATTGCTGACCGTGGTCACTGTTCGCCTCCTCCTTCCGATCGTCGCTCCGGGCGATTCACCGGGTGTGTGCGCAACAGGTCAAGTGCGGCACTCAGGCCGCCCGGGTCGATCGCCACCCCTGCCAGTTCGAGCCCCATCTGCACGCCGGCGAGGGTTCCGGCCAGGGTCAGGTCGTTGAAGTGACCGAGGTGGCCGATCCGGAAAACCCGCCCCGCGAGCTTGCCCAGGCCGGTACCGAGCGACATGTCGAAGCGGTCCAGGATGATGTGACGGACCTTGTCCGCGTCGTGCTCCTCGCCCAGCAGCACCGCGGTCAGGACACTGGAGTACTCCCGCTCGTCGGCGCACAGCACCTCCAGGCCCCAGCCCCGGACAGCGGCCCGGGTGGCCTCGGCGTGGCGGTCATGCCGTGCGAACACGGCTGGCAGGCCCTCCTCTTCGAGCATGAGCAGGGCCTCCCGCAGCCCGTAGAGCAGGTTGGTGGCTGGGGTATAGGGCCAGTAGCCGCGCTGGTTCGCCTCGAGAATGGGTGTCCAGTCCCAGTAGGAGCGCGGTAGGCGTGCCCGCTCGGCGGCGGCCAGTGCCTTCTCGCTGACCGCGTTGAAGCCCAGGCCCGGGGGCAGCATCAGGCCTTTCTGTGAGCAGCTGATGGTGACGTCGACGCCCCACTCCTGGTGCCGGTAGTCGATCGACCCCAGCGAGGAGATCGTGTCGACAAAGAGCAGGGCGGGATGGCCCGCGTTGTCGATGGCCGCCCGGATCTCCGGCACACGGCCGGTGACCCCGGTGGAGGTCTCGTTGTGGACAACCATCACCGCCGCGATGGAGTGGGTCTTGTCCTCGGCCAGCCGTTCGGCGACAACCTTCGGGTCCACGCCGCGGCGCCAGTCTCCGGGAACGAAGTCGACCTCCAGCCCGAGGTCCTCGGCCATGCCGCGCCACAGGGTGGCAAAATGGCCCGTCTCGAACGCCAGCACACGGTCGCCGGGGCTCAGAGTGTTGACCAGAGCCGCTTCCCACGCCCCGGTCCCGGAGGAGGGGAAAATGATGACGGGACCGCTAGTGCCGAACACTGGCTTGACTCGTTCCAGGACGTCCAGTCCCAGCTCCGCGAAGTCCGGCCCGCGGTGGTCGATGGTGGGTTGCGCGATGGCCCGCAACACTCGGTCGGGGACGCTGGTCGGTCCAGGGATCTGAAGAAAATGCCGTCCACTGCGAGTGGTCACTGATACTCGTCCCCTCTATCGTGCCGTTACACGGCACGCTGTGCCGTAAAAAGGTACGGGGATGCTAGGATCGATCAACCGAGGAGTCAATGGATGCGCGCTGTTCTGAACACCCTGCGGGTGCTGGAGGAGGTCGCGACGCGACAGCCGATCGGCGTCGGCGAACTGGCACGAGTGCTGCAGATGCCCAAGAGTTCCGTCCAGCGCTCGCTGACCACCCTCCATGAGGCGGGGTGGATCCGGCCTGCGAGGGGCGAGATCACCCGGTGGGTGGTGACCACCAAGGCGCTTGACGTGGGCCGGCATGCCAGCGGCGATCTCGGCTTGCGCGACGCGGCCGTACCTCTCATGGAGGACCTGCGCCGGCGCACCGAGGAGACGATTCACCTGACGGTTCCGGAGGACGACAAGATGGTGCTGATCGAGCGGCTGGAGACGGCCAAACCAGTACGGACCAGCATGGCCCTCGGCCATGCCCTTCCGCTTCATGCCTCCGCCAACGGCAAGGCGGTCCTCGCGAACAGCTCTCCCGAGGTGATCGAGCGGCTGCTCGCCAAGGGGCTGCCGCGCTACACCGACACGACGATCACCGATCCGGACCGGTTGCTCGCCGAATTGGACCAGGTACGGGCGCAGGGGTACGCGACCAACAGTGGAGAGTGGCGCTCCGACGTCGGCTCGGTCGCGGCAGTCGTCATGGGCGGCGTCGAGGAGCCCGTCGCGAGCCTCAGTGTCAACATTCCGATGAGCCGCCTGACCGATGAATCCCAAGGCTTTTTCGGCGACATGGTGAGTGAGGCGGCGAAAACCCTCACGGCGCGACTCGGATACATGCCCTCACCCGCCCCGCAGGCACCGGCATAGAGGAATCGATTCCCGTGCCGAGCCTGTCCCGATGACGTATGCAATCAGTCGGTCCTTCGCTGCTGTCAGGGAAGTAGACGCGGATGAACGTGCGCGGACATCGAAGCCGTCGATTTCCGCCTCACCGTGAAGCGGGTCCCCGACCCGGCCGGGGACCGTGTCGTCGTCACGCTGGGCGGAAAGCACCTGCCCTACCAGTGGTGACCCGGTCGTCAGCAGGTGCCGAGCCGCCTGGGCCGGCGTGCAGGGGCGGGCGGCTCCCGTCCCTGCACGCCGAAGCGCGCATAGAATGACTCAATGATCTTCATCGTTGTCAAGTTTCCGGTGAAACCCGAGTACGCCGACGAGTGGCCGGACCGCGTCGCCGACTTCACCACCGGCACCAGGTCCGAGCCGGGCAACAAGTGGTTCGAGTGGTCCCGCAGCATCGAGGACCCCACCACCTACGTGCTGGTCGAGGCGTTCGAGGACGGCGCGGCCGCGGCACACGTGAACTCCGACCACTTCCGCGCGGGGCTGGAGACCATGCGTCCCCTCCTCCGTCGCACACCCGACATCGTGAGCACGACCATCGAGGGCGCGGACGGCTGGAGCGCAATGGGCGAGCTCAAGATCGACGAGTGATCGGGACCGGTCACGGCCTGCGTCGGTGGGAGTCTCCACGTCCCGTTCGGTGAAGGCCTGAGGAAGCGACGCGTCGTTTTCGGTGAGCCTCCCCGCTCGACCAGCGGCCTGGGTCGTTCAGCACCTCGCCCGTTCCGCGGTCCTCGGCCGGATCCACTGAGCGAGGTTGGCGCGTACCGCCGACCGACCGCCCAGCCGTGGGCGGTACGTGTCCTCGGACACACCCTGCCAGACCAGCCAGCAACCACCGATCTCCCCAGGTAAGTGCCCCTTGAAGGGCCGCCGATCTGGGTCTTGGGTGCGCGTCGAAGGGGCCCAAGCAGACAGCTGTCGTCAGCCCGACTCACGGCCCGGCTGCGGGCCGCATCCGCACGCGGGTGCGCGATGGCGGGTCCACCGTCATCCACGCTGCCCGCGATCTGCGCGTGTCCTGGCCGGCCGTGATGGACGCCTTCCGCACCGCCGCGAGAGAGGTGACCCGAGGCGCCGCCGCCCCAGGTGAAGGTGCTGGGCACCGACGAGACCCGGCGGGGCAGGCCGCGCTCTGCCCTGAACCTCCACGGCGCGGTCAGCCGGAGCCACATCACCGGCCGTCCACGCCCACTCTCGCCGCACCGCGCTCCCCCCGTGCATGAACAGGGGCGGGCCTCCAGCCCCCCGGCATGCGACCTGCCGCACTCGGTCGCCGTCGAAGGGGGGAAATGGTTGGGGTTGACAGATTCACCCGGACACAATTACTTTCTACAGAAAGTTTTTCGGGTCGTCGGCGTGCTGTGAACTGCCCTGATCGTGTCTCGAGCTCGGCTGTTGTGACGGCACGGCCGGCATACGGAGCCCTGCGTCAGGAGTTCACGGCATGACTGAGTACCACGTGTTTGATCTGGGTGACTTCACGTTCCAGCACGGCGCGACTTTGCGAGGCGCGAAGCTGGCTTTCCAGACGTACGGCACCCTCAGCGCCGACAAGAGCAACGCCATCGTCTACCCGACGTGGTACTCCGGCCGGCACTGGGACAACGAGTGGCTGATCGGCGAGGGCATGGCCCTGGATCCGAAGAAGTATTTCATCATCGTGCCGAACATGTTCGGCAACGGCCTGTCCAGCTCCCCCAGCAACACGCCCGCGCCGTACGACCGCGCCCGCTTCCCGCGCGTCACCATGTACGACAACGTGCACGCCCAACACCGCCTGGTGACCGAGCACTTCGGCATCGAGCGCCTCTCGCTGGTGACCGGTTGGTCGATGGGCGCCGGCCAGACCTACCAGTGGGCGGTCGCCTATCCGGAGATGGTCGAGCGCATCGCGCCGTTCTGCGGGTCCAGCGTCACCAGCGAGCACAACCAGGTGTTCCTCGAGGGCGTCAAAGCGGCACTGACCGCCGACGAGGCCTTCCGCGGCGGCTGGTACGACAAGCAGCCGACACTCGGCCTACGGGCCGCCGCCCGCGTCTACGCAGGGTGGGGATTCTCCCAGGCGTTCTACTGGCAGCAGGTGTACCAGCAGCTCGGGTTCACCTCGCTCGAGGACTTCCTGGTCGGGTTCTGGGAGGGCTTCTTCCTCGACAACCGGGACGCCAACAACCTGCTCACGATGCTGTGGACCTGGCAGAAGGCCGATGTGGGTCTCACTCCGGACTTCGACGGCGACACCGAGCGGGCGCTGTCGTCCATCAAGGCCAAGGCCTTGGTCATGCCGGCCGAGAAGGATCTGTACTTCCCGCCGGAGGACGAGAAGTGGGCCTGCGGGTTCATCCCCGACGCGGAACTGCGCGTGATCCCCGGTGTGTGGGGCCACTTCGCGGGCGGCGGCAGCAACCCGGTGGACGTGGCGTTCATCGACTCAGCCCTGAAGGAACTGCTGTCCCACTGACCTGTCCCGCCCGAACGGGCGCCGCGGACAGGCCGGCGCCCGGTCCGCACCCGCCGCTCCGCGAGCGCGATCAGCAGGTCGGCCGAGAACGCGGTGTCGCTCCGGCACGGGGCAGGGCGGGACAACGCCACCCCTCACGAACCGACAGCAAACCGGCACAGGGCGCCCCGGCGTAGCGGCGCAGGACGCGGCCCGCCAGCACCCGCCCCGTGCGGAAGCGGACTTGGAGGTCCAGGAATGTTCGGACTCACCACCCGGTGGTCCCTCGAAGGCACCGGAACGCGGGTGAGCGACACCCTGCGCGACTACGTGCGTGACGAGTCGCAGCCACGGTTCACCGGTCGGCCCGGCCTCATCGAGAAGATCTGGACCATGAAGCCGGGTTCCTTCTTCGCCGGCACCTACCTGTGGGCGACCGAGGAGGCCCGCCGCGAGTTCGTGGCCGCCCTGGCCACGGTGCCGTCCAAGGTGACGGACATCGTCGGTCACGGCCCGGACGTCGTCGAGGAGTTCGAGGTCCTGGCCGTGGCCGAAGGCGGCGAGGGCATGGACGGCCTGACCAAGCGCGGAACCGCCTTCGGCCCGGCGGAATGAAGCCGGCGCCCTTCGGCTACGCACGGCCGCGGGACCTTCCCGAGCTCCTGGACGCGTTCGGCGAGGGCGACGTCCTGCTGGCCGGCGGGCAGAGTCTGCTGCCGGACCTCAATGAACGCCGGCGCAGCGCGCGACGTCTGCTGGACATCAACGGCACCGAGGGGCTGAGGCACCTCGACGCCGGCCCGGACGCGCTGGTGCTCGGCGCCGTCACCCGGCACGCCACCCTGGCCGCGAGCCCGCAGGTGCGCGCCGCGGTGCCGGTGCTGTCGGCGGCCGCGGCCCGTGTGGGACACGCCGCCGTGCGCACCCGCGGAACGCTGGGCGGCAGCATCGCCAACGGCGACCCGGCCGCCGAACTGCCCGGCGTGGCGGTGCTGCTGGACGCCCACGCGGAACTGCGCACGGCACGGGACACCCGTACGGCCCCGGTCACCGCGCTGCTGCGGCGCGGTGGGATCGGGCCGGGCGAAGTCCTGGTCAGTGTCACCTTCCCCCGGATGTCCGCTCGCGACGGCTGGGGCTTTCACGAGCTGAGCCGGCCCGGCGCCTACGCGTTCCCGCTGGTGAGCGTGGCCGCCGTGGTGGCCCTGTCGGACGACGGCACCGTGGCGTCGCTGCGGACCGCCGTGACGGGCGCAGGGCCGATCCCGTACGCGCTGGAGAGTACGCGGTCACTGACCGGCCGGGAGCCGGGCCCGGAGTGGGCCGGCGAAGTCGCCGACCGGCTGTCCGGGAGCGCCGACCCCGTGAGCGACGGCTGGGCCGGCGCCGCGTATCGCCGCCGCATGGTGCGCCATCTGGCGCTTCGGGCATTGGCGGACGCGGTCGGCCGAGCAAGGGAGGCTACGCCATGACGCGCGTGGATCTGAACGTCAACGGGCGCCCCTACCGGGTGGACGTCGAGCCGCGCACCCTGCTCTCGGACGCACTGCGCGACGGCTGCGGCCTGACCGGCACCCACGTCGGGTGCGAGCACGGGGTGTGCGGGGCGTGCACCGTGCTGGTGGACAGCCAGCCGGTCCGTTCGTGCCTGATGCTCGCCGTCCAGGCCGACGGGCGGGAGATCACCACCGTCGAGGGTCTCGCGGGGCCGGACGGGCTCCATCCGTTGCAGGAGTCCTTCCGCGCCGAGCACGGCCTGCAGTGCGGCTTCTGCACGCCCGGGATCCTGCTGACTCTGACCTCGCACCTGGCCGAGCACCCTGATGCGACGGAGAAGGAGCTGCGGCACGCGGTGTCCGGCAACCTGTGCCGCTGCACCGGCTACCAGAACATCCTCGCCGCCGCGGTGCGCACCGTGCGGCAAGGCCGTCCTGCCACGCCGTCAGCGCCGCTACAAGGATGCCGGGCTGGTCCGGGACCTGGCGCGCCGCACCGGGGTTCCCATGCCGCTGGCCAACCTGGCGCACGAGCTGTACGGCATGTTCACGCAGGGTCCTGGCGCCGACCGCGACTACTCGTTCGTCAGCACTCTGTTCCAGGACGCCGCCGGTCTGACCATCGCCACCGGCCGCCCTCGTCAGCTGCCGTAGGCAGGCCCCAGGGAGCCATCAACGTCCGGAGTCAATTCCGTTCGGGTCGCTACCCGGCGCGGGGATCCTGCCGCGGTGCGGCCGCCGTGCCGAGGGGCGCGCATGGCTGCCTTTTCAGGGCAGCCGCTGGTCGGCGCGGACCAGCAGAGAGCACAGCTCCTGCGCGCGACCGCCGAGCAGCACGAACAATTCGGACTCCTCCTGCTCCATCCTCTGCTGCAAGGAGCGGTACACAGCCTTCGTGCGCAGCAAGCGAGCCACCCACCGGCTGCCCGACTCGGTCATGGTCACGGTCGAGCAGCGGTTGAAGTCGAAGGTCGACCGGGCCATCGAAGGTGGTCCCAGCTTCTGTCATGCCGATGCTCGGTTTTGGCTGCACGGGATTGGGCTGCCGTGAAGCTGCCCCGAATTCACAGCCCGCCGGCCTGAACGCCGGTCTCGTGGGCCTGTACCTCGTGGGCCTGTACCGGGACCCTGAGACCGGCGTTCGGCCGTCAGTGGAGGATGAGTTCAGAATGAGGCCTTCGGCGCTCCCGGCCCCGGGTCGATCGTCACCGGCCCGCTGCTGCTGGGCGCGACGGGGAAGTCGAAGATGGCCGTGGGGATGTACACCGTCGCACAGGCGTTGGGGATGTCCACGACGCCGGAGAGCCGCCCCTCGATGGGAGCTGCGCCCAGCAGGAGGTAGGCCTGCTCGGGGCTGTAGCCGAACTTCGTCAGGTAGTCGATCGCGTGCAGGCACGCCCGCTGGTAGGCGAGGTGCGAGTCGAGGTACTTCTGTTCTCCCTCGAGGGTGACGGAGGTCCCGGAGAACGCGATCCACTGGGAGTACTGGGGATCGGTGTTGCCGGGCATGAAGATGGCGTTCTCCGAGACGCCGTAGGTCTCCATGCCGCCGGGGATGATGTCGACGCGCAGATCGATGTAGCCGCCCATCTCGATGGCCCCGCAGAAGGTGATCTCACCGTCACCTTGCGAGAAGTGCAGGTCACCGACGGACAGGTTCGCACCGTCGACGAAGACCGGGTAGAAGACCCGGCTCCCCTTCGACAGGTTCTTGATGTCCTGGTTGCCGCCGTTCTCCCGAGGCGGTGCCGTGCGCGCGGCCTCACCGGCGATACGGGCGGTCTCGCCCGCCGGAGCGCCGCCGAGGATCGCGGAGTCGGGCTGCGGCGGCAGGGCGAGCGGCGGCACCCTGTCGGGGTCGGTCGCGATGAGCGCGGCCTCACGGGTGTTCCAGGAGGTCAGCAGCGACTTGCTCGGAGCCGTTCCCATGAGGCCGGGGTGGACGATCCCCGTGAAGGAGACGTGGGGGATGTGCCGGGATGTCGCCACGCCCCCGGAGAAGTCCCAGACCGCCTTGTAGGCGTCGGTGAACTGCTCGGTGAGGAAGCTGCCGCCGTTCTCCTTGGCGAAGATCCCGGTGTAGCCCCAGCCCTGACCGGCCAGGGGGCCGGTCTCCTGCGGGATCGGGCCCACGTCGAGGATGTCGACGATGAGGAGGTCGCCCGGCTTGGCGCCCTCGACCCCGATCGGCCCCGACAGGGTGTGCACGGCGTTGAGGGGGGCGTTGAGTATGTCCTCCGCCGAGTCGTCGTTCTTGATCGCGCCGTCGAACCACTCGCGGCAGTCCACCCGGAAGGACTCGCCGGGCTTGACCGTGACGGCGGCCGGGATCTCCGGGTGCCACCTGTTGTGACCCAGCAGCTTCTGTTCGGTGAACGGCTTGGTCGAGTCCAGCGGGAAGATCACATCTGGCATGTCGGCTCCTGGTCGGCGCACGAAGTGCGGTGGGTGTCATACGCGTCGCCGGGTCGCTGAGTTGCGGGCGGCGACGCGGATCGGTCATCAGGGACGGGGAAGCTTGGCGTGCAGGGGGTTGCGGGAGACAGGCCGCGGTGAGGTCTGCCGGCCCGGCAGCGACTCCGTAACAGCGGGCTCGCTCGCCGTGCGCTTCGTCGCGTCGAGGAGCTTCATGGCGGTCGACGGGCCGACGCCGAGGTGGGGCGCGGAGAAGATCCGCCGCGCGGCGCCGCCGCACGCCTGGCAGTCAAGCTGCGCGGGAACCGAGGCCATCGGGAAGGCGGCGTCGAACTCTCCACAGGCCGCGCAGCGGAACGCGTAGGTGGGCACGGTCCTCTTACTCCTTCAGCTCACGCCCGTGGGCAGGCCACCCACCGGGCATTCGGCCCCCCACGGTGTTCCTGGTCAGCCTTCGACCTGACTGCGCGACCTGGTCCGCGTCGTCGGCCCAGGCACGGCGGAGGGCGAGGAAATCCTCAGTGGTGCGCAGCCGCGGCGTCGTGCGATCGACGTCGGCGACGCCCACGGTGTCCGGGCCGGACCCGGCGTCCCCGTGAGGTATGAACCCTCGTCAGAGAGCTGCGCGTGGCGCCGGATCGCCAGGCTGGAGGCGGACCGGCGATCCCCGGGCATCGGCGGGCGCAGTCGGCGCTCCGGCTGTGGTCAAACGGACTTGTGGACCTGGGGAGTGCCGAGTAGCACCGGTCCGACTGCTGCCCCGGGCTTCTTGCACTCGTCGTGGCACTGGCTCTCCAGGCTGCAGCAGAGGCTGCACACCAGGGACTGCGTGAACGGGCAGTCAGCCATGTCGGGGCGCTCGTAGGCGGTTCCGCAGGTGCCACAGGCCAGTTCCTCGGCCATGTCGACCTCGCCGGCCTCGGGACCCGCCACCAGATTGGGCCGGGCGATGTAGTACTTGCCCTTGGTGGCCCAGGCCAGCAGCGGCGAGAGGGTCATGGCGAGCACCAGAGCGATCAACGGACTGAACGCGTAGGTCCAGCCGTCGCCGAAGACCTTGAAGAACGCCAGGACGGAGATGAGCGAGGCGACGGCCATGGACCCGAAGCCGACCGGGTTGATCGCGTACAGGTAGGCGCGCTTGAACTCGATGTGCTTCGGGCTCCAGCCGAGCGGCTTGTTGATGAGCAGGTCGGCGCAGACAGCTCCCACCCAGGCGATGCCGACGTTGGAGTAGAAGCCGAGGATCGTGTTCAGGAAGCTGAACATGTTCAGCTCCATCAGCAGCAGGGCGATGCCGACGTTGAGCGCGACGTAGTAGACACGGCCGGGGTGGCGATGGGTGATCCTGGAGAAGAAGTTCGACCAGGACAACGACCCCGAGTACGCGTTGGTAGTGTTGATCTTGATCTGGCTCATGATGACGAAGATCGTGGCCACCGCGACGGTGGCACCGCCGAACCAGGGCTTGATCGCTTCGGCGTACTGGTGGATGGGCTCCACCGCGTCCACTGCGGTGCCACCGAGCTTGAGGAGGGCGACAGCCAGGAGGGCACCGCCGATCTGCTTGGCGGCCCCGAGGATCACCCAGCCCGGGCCGGCGACGGTCGTGGCCACGTTCCACGCCCGGCTGTTCTCCTTGGTCTTCTTCGGCATGAACCGCAGGTAGTCGGCCTGCTCACCGATCTGTGCGATCAGGCTGAGCGCCACTCCCATACCGAGTCCGAAGGCGTGCCAGGAGAAGGAACCGTGCGCGCCGTCGGTACCGGGGAAGGAGCCCAACTGGCCGAAGGCGTGCGGGTTGTGGATCGCCACCACGACGAACGGCAGGGCGAGCAGGATGAGCCAGAACGGCTGGGTCCACACGTGCAGTTTCGCGAGGGCTTTCATGCCGTAGACGACGATCGGAACGATCAGCAGCGAGGAGACCAGGTAACCAACGGGCAGGGGCAGGCCGAAGGCGTACAGGAAGCCCTGGGCCATGATCGAGCCCTCGAGGGCGAAGAAGATGAAGGTGAACGAGGCGTAGATGAGCGACGTCAGGGTCGAGCCGAAGTAGCCGAATCCCGTGCCGCGGGTCAGTAGGTCCATGTCGACGCCGTACTTCGCGCAGGCCCGCGCGATGGGCACGCCTGTGACGAAGATGATGACGGCCGCTGCCAGGATCGCGGTGATACCGGACGCGGCACCGTTCGTCAGGACGATGGAGGCACCGATGGCGAAGTCGGCGAGGTAGGCGATGCCTCCGATGGCCGTCGTCGCCACCACGTACGGCGTCCACTTGCGGAAGGACAGCGGCGCGTAGCGCAGTGAGTAGTCCTCCAGGGACTCGCTCGCGGCTGCCTTGGCGTAGGTACGGTTCGGCGCGGTGAGAACGCCGGACGGTGCTTCGGCTGAGCTGCCGACGCCGGTCTCGCCGGCTTGGGTGCTTTCGGGAACAGGGGACATCGGGTCGTCCTCTCGGAGACGCCTCGGGCGGTTGGATGTCGACTGCGTTGGCCACCGACGCACCGTTGCACCGGAGGGGCGACACTTCCGTAAGAAACTATTTCCTCAGAAAGTTTGCGTCAAGAGCCGGGTGTGGGCGACGGCAGACGGCCCTCCGGGCCGCGCACTGTCGGAACCGGTGCGGCACGCTGCCGACGCCGGTCTCGCCGGCTTGGATGCCTTCGGGAACAGGGGACATCGGATCGCCCTCCTGAAGGAGGCTCGGGCGGTTGGATGTCGGCCGTGTGTGCCACCAACGCACCGTCGCACCGCAGGGACGATGACAACCGTGATGCCGATCAAGGTTATTTGGGCGACGAAATCATTAACAGCTTGTAAATCGAACGCCGCTGACCTGCCGATCGCCCAGGGAGTCCGAGGCGACGCCGTAGGTGCATCATCACCGAAAGCCTTGACGTGGTCGCCACGCAGGGGCCGGTCGCATGGCGCCGCTGCCCCGCGGCACGCGCACTCGCGGCGCAGGCAGCGGCCCTACCTGCGACTGGGTAGCACCGCGCCAGACCCAGCGGCTGAGCAGGAAGTCTGTGGCCCTCGCGCGGCGCCGGATGCCTGGAGACGCCCGGCATGTGATCACACAGGGACCGGGCGCCGACCGCGACTACTCCTTCGTCAGCACCCTGTTCCAGGACGTGGCCCGGCTACCGCAGGTCAGACGACCGCCGGACGGAGCGACCACCACGGGGTGGCGCGAGCTTTGTTCGGGATCGTCACCCGGCGCGGGGGTCCTGTCGCACTGCGGCCGCCGTGCCGAGGGGCGCGCGTGGCTGCCTTTTCAGGGCAGCCGCCGGTCGGCGCGGACCAGCAGAGAGCACAGCTCCTGCGCGTCACCGCCGAGCAGCACGAACAATTCGGACTCCTCCTGCTCCATCCTCTGCTGCAAGGAGCGGTACACACTCCGGCCGCGAGGAGTCAGCAGCGCCAGCACACGCCGCCGGTCACTCTCGTCCACCCTGCGGTGAACAAGGTTGGCGGCCACCATACGATCGACCACCTTCGTCAGCGTCGGCGCCGGCACAAGGGCGTACTCCGCCAACTCCGTCATGGTGTGTCCGCGCTTGTCCGCGAGGAGGGACAGGACCCGCCACTGTTCGAGAGTGCTGCCCGCTGCCTGGAGGGCGGCGGCGAGCCGGCCCGAGACCTTGCGCTCGACCGCGGCCAGGAACCGCGGAAGGTCTCCGGCGGTACGGATGACCGGATCGGGCACCTGCGGCGCCGTCTGCGATGATGCCATACGCTCCACCCATACCCATTTCTCATGAAAATTTTCATTTCGGAAACACTTCGATAGTAGCGTGCCGTGGAGCACGAGAGGGCCTCAGCGCCGGTGAACGGTGGCGGGGGTCGTCGGGAGCGAAAGGTCGCTCGTGAACCTGATCGACTCAACCTCTGCCCACGGCCTTGCGGGGGGCGGCCTGATCCGCCAAGAGAGGGTCCTCGACCGGCACCGCCGGTCGTCCGATGCGATCCGCATCGCCCTCGTCGTGCCGCTGCAGGGCCCGGCTGGGATCTTCGGACCGTCCTGTGAGTCCTGCGCCCAGCTGGCCGCCGAGGAGGTCAACGCCGCCGACGGAGTGCTCGGTCGACCAATCGAGTTCGTCGTGGTCGACGGCGGGGCACCGCCGCACGCGGTGGCCGACGAAGTCGACCTGCTGATCACGGCAGGTGCGGTGGACGCCGTCATCGGATGGCACATCTCCAGCGTCCGGAAGGCCGTGATACCACGCATCGCCGACCGGGTGCCTTACGTTTACACCCCGCTGTACGAGGGCGGCGAGCACGCACCCTGCGTCTTCCTGGCGGGCGAGACGCCCGGGCGCCAACTGCGTCCGGCCCTGGGCTGGTTCGCGGAGGAACTCGGTGTACGCCGGTGGGCGATCGTCGGGGACGACTACGTATGGCCGCGGCGCACCGCGGCGGCCGCGCGCCGCTATTTGGCGCAGATCGACGGGATCGTCAGCGACGAGATCTTCGTCGCGCTCGGCACGGAAACATACGACGACGTGCTCCGGCGCCTGTGCGCGGCCACCCCGCAGGGCGTGCTGATGTTGCTCGTGGGTGCGGACGCGGTGGCCTTCAACCGCGCGTTCGCCGACGCCGGGCTGCATGAGGCGTGCGTGCGTTTCTCGCCGCTCATGGACGAGACCATGGTGCTGGGCAGCGGCGCCGCCGCCACCAGGGGGCTGTTCGCGGCGGCCGGCTTCTTCGAGACGCTGGTCACCGCCGACAGCCTCGACTTCAGCGCCCGCTATCACCGCCGGTTCGGCCCCCTGGCCCCAGTGCTCAACAGCATGGGCGAGTCCTGCTACGAGGGGGTGCGGCTGCTCGTCGAGCTGTTCAACAGGGCGGGCAGCACCGACATGCGGCAGATCCGGGAGTCGTCGGACGGTCTTGCCTACGACAGCCCGCGTGGCCCGGTGCGCCTGCGAGACCGGCACTTGGAGCAGCGGGTGTTCCTCGCGACCGTTGAAGGCCTGCAGTTCGACGTACTGCACCGCTTCTGACGCTTACTCATGGCCGCCTGACTGCCTGGATGTTCGGCCCCTTCGTGTCGTTGGCCGCCACTCGCGGCGGCCTCACTCTTGACATATCTTTCCGTTAGAAATACTTTCTGCAGGAAGTAACTAATAGAGGGTACCCGCACGGTGCCGCCGCGGGGGCGGGGCACCCGTGCTTCCCGCCGGGGTGCACGAGGAGGGCATGACCGGGGACGCCGAGACCGCCTGCGGACGCTGCCGCGAACCGCAGCGGAGAGCACCGCCGGAAGGGCTGGACCAGGAACACCCGGCGCGGGCACCGCCCTTGACGACGGGCCGCCCCGCACGGCCGAGGCTCCCGGCCGCGTGTCGCACCGCCGACGTCCCGCCATCCGTGCCCCGCCCCCTTGCCCATCCCTTGCCAGCGACCACTCGGCAGCACGACCGCCGAGCCAGAGGAAAGGACGCCCATGCGTCACGGAGACATCAGCTCGAGCCCCGACACCGTGGGCGTCGCAGTGGTGAACTACAAGATCCCCCGCCTGCACACGACCGCCGAGGTCCTCGAGAACGCCGGGAAGATCGCCGAAATGGTCGTCGGGATCAAGCAGGGGCTTCCCGGCATGGACCTCATCGTCTTCCCCGAGTACTCGACGATGGGGATCATGTACGACAAGGACGAGATGTTCGCGACCGCGACAACCGTTCCCGGCGCGGAGACGGACATCTTCGCCGAGGCCTGCCGGAAGGCCAAGACCTGGGGGGTGTTCTCGCTCACCGGTGAGCGCCACGAGGACCACCCGGACAAGCCGCCGTACAACACGCTCGTCCTGATCAACGACCAGGGCGAGATCGTGCAGAAGTACCGCAAGGTCCTGCCCTGGAACCCGATCGAGGGCTGGTATCCGGGCGGCCAGACCTACGTGACCGAGGGCCCCAAGGGCATGAAGGTCTCGCTCATCGTGTGCGACGACGGCAACTACCCGGAGATCTGGCGGGACTGTGCCATGAAGGGCGCCGAGCTCATCGTGCGGTGCCAGGGCTACATGTACCCGGCCAAGGACCAGCAGGTCCTCATGGCCAAAGCCATGGCGTGGGCCAACAACTGCTACGTCGCGGTTGCGAACTGCGCCGGTTTCGACGGCGTCTACACCTACTTCGGCCACTCCGCGATCATCGGCTTCGACGGGCACACGCTCGGCGAGACCGGCGAGGAGGAGTACGGCATCCAGTACGCGCAGCTGTCGGTTCCGGAGATCCGCGACGCCCGCAAGAACGACCAGGCGCAGAACCACCTGTTCAAGCTCCTGCACCGCGGTTACACGGGCGTGTGGAACGCAGGAGACGGCGACAAGGGCATCGCCGACTGCCCGTTCGACTTCTACAAGACCTGGGTCAACGACGCGAAGAAGGCCCAGGAGCAGGTGGAGGCGATCACACGCGACACCATCGGCGTGGCCGACTGCCCGGTCTACGACCTGCCCACCGAGAAGGTCATGGAGGCGTAGGACCGCGATCGATCGTCGAAAGAAGAGTCATGCATCTCGAAGCGAGCGACCTCAAGGAGCAGCTGACAGCGCGCGTGATCGGCCAGGATCACGCCGTCGACGCACTCGTCCGAGCGGTCACAATCGGGCGGTCGGGACTCCTGGAGCCCGACCGCCCCCTCGCCGGCCTGCTGTTCGTCGGCCCGACCGGGGTCGGCAAGACACAGCTGGTGCGCGCGCTCGCGGAAGTACTGCGCTCGGGTCCGGAGGACTTCTGCCGTATCGACATGAGCGCGCTCGCGCAGGAGCACTACGCGGCTTCCCTGGCGGGGGCACCGCCCGGATACACGGGGAGCAAGGAGGGGCTCACCGTTCTCGATCGCGCGCTCATCGAGTCCGACGGAGACCGGCCCGGGATCGCGCTTTTCGACGAGATCGAGAAGGCACACCCCACGGTCGTAGGCTCACTGCTGCACGTGCTCGACAACGGGCGTTTCACGCTCTCGAACGGAACTCAGACGATCGACTTCCGTAACTGCATCGTCGTCATGACCTCCAACCTCGGCTCCCGAAAGATCACAGCGCACCGCAGGGGTAGCAACAGGCGGCGGTGGTCCCGACGCTCGGCACCCCGGTCTCAGGCCGGCGAGCTCGCGAGCTTGCTCGTCCACCCGTCGGCGGAGGCCGGACACAACGCTGAGGCCGACATCCTCGCGACCGCCCTGCAGGACTTCTTCGATCCGGAGTTCCTGAACAGGTTCGACGAGATCGTCGCGTTCGGTCGCATCGACAGCCGGACGGTCGTCGAGATCGCCGGGCGCGAGGTCCTCCTCGTCGTCGACCGCCTGCTCGAGCGCTCGGTGCGCGTCCACGTCGCTCAGGACGTCGTCGCCCGTCTGGCGCGAGTCGGCTACGACGAGGTCTTCGGCGTGCGCGCCCTCAAGCGCACTGTCCGCAGGGAACTGCTCACGCCCCTCGCAGAAGCCCTGGCCACCGAGCGGCCCCGTCCGGACGCGCCCGTGTCCGTCCACGTCCGGATGAACGGCGACCGCGTCGCGTGCACGGTCAGGCAGGAGGCCCTCGATCCCCCACGCAGCCGCGCCGACCCGGCAGAAAGCCGCACCAACCTGCCGCCGGCCGCGACCCGCGCCTGAGAGCGCGAACCGTCCTGCGGTCGATCCGTCCAGACGTCACCCGCCGAGACTGATATTGCTCTCCTCACGGTCCCGGGCACGGTCGCATCCGGACCGTGAAGAGAGGCGTCCGTGAGGAGAATCCGGGGATTTCGCGGCACTGGGGACGCGGAGACTCGGCTGCGTAACACTCTCCCCAGCCACGCACGTCCTCGCAGTCCGTGCGGTAACGACCCCGGTGGACGGGTCTGAGCGATTCACGCTCCGGCCGTTTGGGAAATCACCGTGCACACAACCGTTGCGGTACTGCCTCCGAAGTTCAGCGTCCCGAAGCGCCGGGCGCCCTGGACCTGGTACCCCTTCGCCTGGTGGGTCACCTGGAGGTAGCCGTCGAGCATCATGCGGATGCCTGTCGCCCCGACGGGATGCCCGACGCCGATGAGTCCGCCACTGGGGTTGATGGGGAGCTCACCATCACGTCGGGTGATGCCGTTGTCGAGCACTTCGCCACTGCGGCCGGGCTTGGCGATGCCGAAGTGGTCGATGGCCAGGTACTGGGAGACCGTGAAGCAGTCGTGGGTCTCGATGCCGTCGAGCTCGAAGACGTCGTCGATCCCGGCCCGTGAGAAGGCGTCGTGGATCGCCTCGCGGACATGCGGGAAGACGTATTCGCCGTCGGCGCTCGCGTCGAGCTTGTCCTGGAGGTGCAACGTGGCGCTGCGATGTCCCCATCCGGCAATGCACGCGACCGGTCCACGGATGCCGTCCGCGTTCCGGCGCAGCCAGCGGTCGGAGACCAACAGGATGCCTGCGCCGCCGTCGGTGACCTGACTGCAGTCATAGCGTCGCACCCGGCCCACGATTGTGGGGTTGACCATGTCGTCGTCGGTGAAGCACTCGGAGGGGGTGATCCAACCACGGGTCTGTGCCTTGGGGTTGGTCTTGGCATGGGCGATGTTCTGACTCGCGATCAGGCGCAGATGCCGGTCCTGAAGTCCATAACGCCGGTCGTACTCTTCGGTGATCCGCGAGAAGGTGAAGGGCCATACGTAGTCCTGCCCCTCTCCTTCGCGCCCGACCCACGAGGCTGACGCCAGGTAACCCGCGCCCACGTAGCCGGGTACGTTGCGCTCGATCTCGACGCCGAGCACGAGCGCCACGTCGTACCGGCCGGACTCGAGGTCGGTCATGCCCGCCATCACCGCCACTCCCCCGGACGCACACGCTGCCTCGTGTCGCGTGGCGGGCACACCTGACAGGCTCGGAACGACGCCGGCGACCATGGCGCCCAGGTGGCCCTGTTTGACGTAGAACTCGCCCATGGCATTGGCGACATGGATGACGTCCACCTGCTCGGCGGCGATACCGGCGGCGCTCAGGCTGCCGGTCGCGGTCTCCTTGACGAGGTCGCTGATGTCCAGCGACTCCTTGGTGATGTTGCGGGCGAAGTCGCTCTGGTAGCCACCGATGATCCATACGGGCTGCTGCGTCGTCATGGTGAGTCCTTTGGTTGCGTCGTGAGCCGGCCTGCCACGACGGGTTCGGGTGAAGGTCCTGAATGGGCTCTGCGCCTCGTGATCAGTTCCGGTTCGGTCGCCGCCCGTACCTCGGCCTCGGTGACACCAGGGGCGCACTCCACCAGTCGCAGCCCCTGGTCGGTGACGTCGAGGACGGCCAGGTCGGTGATGATCCGGTGGACGACCCGTTGGCCGGTGAGCGGCAGGGAGCAGCGGTTGACGACCTTGAAGGCGCCGTCCCTGGCGAGGTGTTCCATCAACACGATGACTTTGCGGGCGCCATGGACCAGGTCCATCGCGCCGCCCATCCCCTTGATCATCTTGCCGGGGATCGCCCAGTTGGCGATGTCTCCCTGCGCAGAGACCTGCATGGCTCCGAGGATCGCCGCGTCGATCTTGCCGGAGCGGATCATGCCGAAGCTCGTGCCCGAGTCGAAGAAGCTGGCGCCCGCCCGGAGAGTCACGGTCTCCTTGCCCGCGTTGATCAGATCCGGATCCTGGTCACCGGTGTACGGGTACGGACCCGTGCCCAGGATGCCGTTCTCGGACTGCAGGACCAGCTCGGTGCCGTCGTGGACGTGGTTGGGGACCAGTGTCGGCAGGCCGATCCCCAGGTTGACGTAGTCGCCGTGGCGCAGCTCCCGGGCCGCGCGAGCTGCCATCTGTTCCCTGGTCAGTGACATCGTCAGTCTCCCGGGAGCTCGGACGGGCGGAAGCGGGTGGTCAGTCGTTCGATGCCCTTGTCGGCGACCTGAGCGGCCGTCAGGAGCAGCACCCGGTCGATGTAGACCCCGGGGAGATGGATGGAGTCGGGGTCGAGGTCGCCGGGCTCGACCAGCTGCTCGACCTCGGCGACGGCGATCCTTCCGGCCATGGCGCAGACGGGGTTGAAGTTGCGGGCGGCCATGCGGAACACGAGGTTGCCGTGGCGGTCCCCCTCCAGGCCCGCTACGAGGGCGAAGCCGGCGCCGAGCGCCCGATCGAGCAGGAATGATGTCCCCTCGAATTCGGAGACCGGTTTCGGCGGCGAGGCATCGGCCACCGAGCCGTTCTCCGCGTACCGCCAGGGCAGTCCCCGGCCGCGACCTGGGTTCCCACGCCGGTCCTGGTGTAGAAGGCGGGAATGCCGACCCCCGCGGCGCGCAGGCGCTCGGCCAGCGTGCCCTGAGGGCTGAGTTCGACCTCGAGTTCACCACTCAGGTACCTGGCGCGCGAATTCCTTGTTCTCACCGACGTAGGAAGAGACCATGCGCCGGATCTGCTTGCGTTCCAGGAGTTTTCCCAGGCCGATCCCGTCGGTCCCGCAGTTGTTGGAGTAGACCTCCAGGTCCGTGATGCCCGCGTCCGCGATCGCGTCGATGAGCACGGCGGGAATCCCGCAGATGCCGAAGCCGCCCGAAGCGATGGTCGCTCCGTCGCCGATTCCGGCAACGGCCTGAGTGGCGGTGGAGACCACCTTGTCCACGGTCTGTTCCCCTTTCAGGTCTCACGTTTCAGGCGAGCTTGGCGAGTTGGGCGAGAACGGTCTCGGGCACGGCGTCGGCGGGGATGTCCGCGACGAGGAAGTCACCCGAGGGCGCGTACGCGTCGTCGGTGAACCAGTACGTGTGCGGGATCAGGGTTCCGGTGACGGCGGATCCGAGGAGCCCTACGCCGTCCTGGGTCCTTCGGCCGAGGGTCCACCGGTAGTGGTCGGTGATGTTGGAGATGGGCTTGTAGGCCGAGTCCTCCACGGGCGGCAGCTGTTGCGCAGCGGTCCAGCGGTCGTCGAGAAGCAGCATCGACACCGGAAGGGCCGACAGCCGCCGCAGCCAGTCCGCGACGTACATGGCGGCATTCTCCGCGTCCTCAGCGTCGAGGTCGGTCACAGCGCCGGCGTCACTGAGCACATGGGTTCGTGCCAGCCAGTGCATCGGTGACGGGATCTGCAGGATCAGTGGCGCCCCGGAGGTCTGCGCTACGACACTGGCCAGCTCGACGGCGCGGCCGGCGACCCTGTCGTCGGCCAGGAGGGTCTTGAGCGCGTATCCGGTACGTGTCCGGGCGGACAAAAACCGCGTCGAGGCCGCCGCCGCACTCGGCATCGCGCGCTCGTCGCTGTACCGCAAGCTCAAAAGCTTCGGGGTCACCACCATCTAGGGCTCGGCCGACGCCCGGGAGCGTAGGCGGCCTGTCCCGCCAGTGATCCGCTCCCGGGCGTCGGCCGAGGACGAGAAACCGGTCGGACTCCGTCGTCACGTTGCGGCACCAGCTCGGTGACCTGCCGCTCCGCCGTTCACGTCACCCCTCGATACCGGACACCACGACGAAAGCCGTGCCCCGATCCGCGATGGATCGGGGCACGGCCGTGATGAGGAAGGGCGGGGTCAGGCAGCCCTGTCCTCACCATGCTTCGCCGACACGCTGCTCTCGGGCACCTCCTACGGGTGCAGGCGTCGGAGCTGCCCGGCCGGCGCTTGGCGAAGTCGTTGGAGACCGGGCGCAGCAGCCCGGCCCCGTCAGGCCTCGGCGCGGGCGTTGCCGTCCTCGTCGAGGTAGTCGCGCCAGGAACGCTTCGGCTGCCAGCCGAGCATGCGGTGTGCCTTGGCGCACGAGATGCCGGAGGCGTCCACCCGTGCCAGGTCCCGGACCTCGATCTGGTCGCCGTAGTACTTGCGGACGATCTCCGCGAAGTCGCGGCCGCCGACGTTGTCGGGCGAGGCGATGTAGAAGACCTCATGGCCCGGCAGGTCGGACTCGGCCGCGAGGACGATCGCGTCCGCGAGGTCGTAGGCGTCGATGTAGCTCCAGAGGTTCGGGCTGAGCACCGACGCGTCACGCACCTGCGGTCCGAGGTTGCGCTCGTAGTTGCCCTTGTGCTGGACCCAGCTCGGCCGGATCGAGATGGCCCGGATGTCCGAGCGCTGCACCGCCGCGTCCATCAACTGCTCCGAGAAGACCTTGGACAGCGCGTACGGGTCCTGCGGCCGGACCGGGTGCTCCTCGTCCACCGGCACGTACTGCGGCAGGAACGGCCGTTCCGGGAAGAAGAATCCCGGAACGGTCTCCGAGGAGATGTTGACGAAGCGCTTGACGCCGAACCGGACGGCCGCCTCGAGCACGTTGAACGTCGCCATCAGGTTGTTGTGGAAGACCACGTGCGGGGGGTTGTGGGTGGGCTCGGGGATGGCCGCCACGTGGACCACGGCGTCGTGGCCGCGGACCAACGCGTACGCGTCGCCCGCGTCGGTCAGGTCGGCCTGCTGGTAGTCGGCAGTGCCGGGGGCCGCCCGGTCGAAGTCCGGCCGGGACAGGTCGGACGCCGTCACCTGGTGCCCGGCCTGGATCAGGGCCTCCGTGGTGGCGCGCCCGACCTTGCCCAGGGCGCCGGTTACGAGGATTCGCATGGTGCTTCTCTCATTCTTTCTTTCGGGTTCCGCCGAGGTACCCGGGCCGGATGTGTACCGGACAGGGCGGTGGGGCGGTCTTTCAGGGGGTTGTTTCACCCGGCGGTGGGGTGTGGCCCTCGGCCCGGTTGGTGTTCCACCGGCGGAAGAGCTCGATGAGGCTGGAGTCGTCGGCGTCGGAGAGGCCCTCTCCGACGCCCACGGTGAACATCTGGGCGGCCGCGGACGCCATCGGCACGGGCACGTGCCCGCGTTGTGCCTGTTCCACGACCAGGCCCAGGTCCTTGACGAAGAGGGACAGCGCGCTCTGCACCGGGTCGTAGGTCCGCTGCAGCATCCGTTGGCCGCGATCGTCGAGCATGAAGGATCCCGCGGCGCCGCCCCGGATGGTCCGCCACACGGCGGTGGAGTCCAGTCCGAGGGATTCGGCGTAGGCGAGCGCCTCGGCCGCGGCGGCGATGTGCACACCGCACAGCAGCTGGTTGACCAGTTTCACGGCCTGTCCGTCGCCGACGCTGCGGCCGACCTGGACGACCGTGCTGCCCAGGACATCGAGGACCGGCCGGCACTTCTCGAACGCGTCGTCCGGTGCGCCGGCCATGATGACGAGGTCCCCCGTGGCGGCGCGGGCCACGCCGCCGCTCACCGGAGCGTCGACGACGGCCACTCCCCGCTCGGCCAGAGCGGCGGCCAGGTCCCGCACCGGGTCGGGTCCAATGGTGCTCATCACCACGACGGTGGAGCCCGGTGCGGGGACGGGGTCCGCGCCATCGTGGGGGAACAGTGCCTGGCGAGCCTGGGCCGTGTCACGGACCATGACCATGATCAGGTCGGCGTCCTGGGTGGCCTGCGCGGGGGACGCGGCCACCGCGATGCCGTCCGACGCTGCCCGGGCCTGAGGGCCGGCCGCCCGGTCGAAGGCGGTGACTGCGGCGGCACCGGAGATGTGGAGCCGGCGTGCCATCGGCAGGCCCATGGCACCGAGTCCCAGCCACCCGACCTTCATCATGCGACCTCCTTTTCCTTGGCCGGGAAGACGGGAATCTCCCTGGCCGGTGGGGCTGTTTGGTGGGTCACCACTGGTAGTCGTCGATATTGCTCTTGGTGAAGACCAGCGGCTTGGAGAAGGTGATGACGCCGTTCTTCGCGGTGAAGGTGCCGAGGTCGCCCGCGGTGAACGTGCTGTTGGGGCCGATCTTGTTGTCGTGTGCCAGCCGTGCCACCTGCATGACGAGCTGGCCCTCCTTGGTCTCGTCCCACAGCGGTGAGCAGGCGATGATGCCCGACTTGACGTACTGACGGATGGACGCGGGGTCGGATGTTCCGGTCACGAAGACCTTGCCGGTCTTGCCCAGCTTCTGGACCGCTTCGGCCGCACCGGCCTCGGCGGCACCGTCGGGGGCGATGATGGCCTTGACGTTCGGATACGCCTGGAGAATGTTCTGCGCGGCGGTGAGCGAGTGCGACGGGCTGGACTGCCCGTACTGCGTCGTGACGATCTTGATGTTGGGGTAGTTCGCCTTGAGGTTGTCGTTGACGGCCTTGATCCACTGGTTCTGGATGGTCGCGTCGGGCGTGGACGACAGGATCGCTATCTGGGCCTGCGGTCCGGCCGGCTTCGCGACGCAGTCCACCAGCGCCTTGCCCATGGCGGGGAGGTCGGTGTTCTGGATGAAGAAGTCCCGGGCCGTCGGCAGCACATCGGAGTCGTACGAGATGACCTTGATGCCCTGCTTCCTGGCCTGAACCAGGGTGGGTGCGAGCACCGACGGGTTGTTGGCGGTGGTGGTGATCACGTTGTAGCGCTGGGCGATGAGGCTGTTGAAGACCTGGACCTGTCCCTGCGCCGAGGCGTCGACCGGCCCGGTGTAGTTGAACTTGATGTTGAGCTTGGCCGCGGCCGACTGAGCGCCCTGCTCGTTGGCCTTGAACACGGCCAGGCCCACGAGCTTGGGGACCATCGCGACCTTGATCTGGCCGCCGGACGATGCGGTACCAGTGGCGCTGCCGCAGGCGGTGGTGATCAGCATGGTCGCGGCTGAGGCCGCTGCGATGGCCGCCCATCTGGTGCGGGACATGGTACGGGTCATGATGGTTCTGCCTTTCTCAGGGGTGTACGGCGCTGTACTGGAGCCGGCCGCGGCTCGGGGGGACGGGCCGGACGAGGGGTGGGTTAGTGCGGGGCCTGCCCGGAGGTGACCGGGTGCGGATGGGAACCGCGCAGGTTTCGGAGCCGGTTTCGCAGCTGCTCGGCGGGGCTGCCCTCGGCCGAGCCGGCGAACATCTTCACCGCGATGGCGGCCAGCATGACCACGCTGACGACCATGTTGCTGGCGAGCTGGGAGTAGCCGGAGATGAGCAGGCCCTGGGTGAGGTAGCCGAGGGCGAAGACCGCCACGATGACGCCGATGGCCCTGCCCCGGCCGCCGAAGATGTCCACGCCGCCCAGGACGATCATCGTGAGGGCGGGCAGCAGCAGGCTGTCGCCCAGGTCGGCCCGGACCGCGCTGTAGAACGCTCCGAGCATCAGCCCGGCCACGCCGGCCATCAGCGAGGAGAACATGTAGGCCCGCACCAGCTGAGTGTTGACCTTGATCCCGGAGTACCGGGCGGCACTGGCGCTGTGCCCGATCATGGTGATCGACCGGCCGAATTCGGTGCGGGTCATGAGCAGGAGGACCACGGTGGCCAACACCGCGAAGATGATCAGCTGAAGCGGGACCTGGCCGATCGTGCCGGTGCCCAGGGTGGTGAAGGACGTGGGGAAACCGTACGGCGGGGAATTGCCGGCGACTCCGGTGGCGATGCTGGTGGCGATGAAGCCGACGGCCAAGGTACCGATCAGTGGTTCCAGTCGGCCCCGTACCACCAGCAGGCCGTTGACCAGGCCCACCAGAAGGGCCACCAGGAGGCCGCCGAGCGCGGCGAGCCAGATGTTCGTGCCGCCCTTCCACAGTGCCGCCATCACCACGCCCGACAGGCTCGCGGTGGAGCCGACCGACAGGTCGATGCCGCCGCTGAGCACCACCGGCGCGAGACCGAGGGCAACGATGCCGGTCGTGACGAACTGCTGGGACAGGGAGAGCAGGCCGCTGCCGCCGTTGAAGAAGTCCGGTGAGCTGACCGAGAAGTAGACGAGTTCCACCACGAACAGGAGCAGCAGGCTGGATTCCCAGCCGCCGAAGCTGCTGATCACGCCTCTGGCGCGGGCGGGTCGCCGGTGCCTGACGCCTGCGCTGTCCGCGGGTGGCTTGGGGGCTGTGGACAGGTCGGTCATGATGTTCTTCCTTCCGCGCCGGTTGCAGGGCGGGAGAGTCGGGCGTCGAGCAGGACGGCGATCAGGATGAGGACGCCCTGGCCGGCGGTGTTCCAGATCGCCGGCACGCCGGAGAAGACGAGGGCGGTGAGCACCAGTGAGAGGAACAGGCTGCCGAGCACACCGCCCAGCACGCCACCGCGCCCTCCGCTGATCATGGTTCCGCCGATCAGGACCGCGGCGATGGACTGCAGTTGCATGCTCTCCGCGGTGCCGGTGGTGGCGGTCGCCGCGGCGGTATGCGCGATGTAGACGAGCCCCGCGAGACCCGCCAGGAGTCCGCTGACCAGGTAGGTGCTGAAGACAGTGAGCCGGACGGGGATGCCGACCGCCCTCGCTGCCCGTTCGTTGTTGCCCACCGCGAAGACGTTGCGCCCGAAGGCCGTGTACCGCAGGACCGCCCAGCACACCACGGTGAGGACGACGAGGAGCAGCACGGGCCGGGGCAGACCGGGTACGAGGGTGTTGTTGCCGAATGCCGCGTACGACGCGGGCACGCTCGTGACCTGGTCGCCGTTGGTGTAGAGGAACTGGAAGCCGCCGAAGAGCCCGAGGGTCCCGAGGGTGACGATGATCGGCGGAATGCGGACCACGCTGACCAGGAGGCCATTGACCGCGCCGAGCACCAGTCCGATCGCCAGCGCAAGCAGGACGGCGGGCCACAGTCCAAGTCCGTTGCGTGTCGACATCAGGCCGGTGACCACCGCGGTGAGCCCCATGATGGGGGCCACAGACAGGTCGATGCCCCGGCTGATGATGACGAATGTCTGGCCGAGCGCGATCAGCCCGAGGACGACCGAGTTCAGCATGATGAACTCGATGTTGCCGCGGGTGAGGAACCCGGGGTGGACGGATCCGACGAGGGCACTGATGACGAGGAGCGCCACGACGAGCTGCGCCGAGCGGTTGCGCAGGATGGCCCGGGCCGACTGCCGGCGCAGAGGCGGAGCCACTGGTGAGAGATGCGTTGCTGTTGCTTGCATGAGCGCTCCTGGCGCGGGTGGGCTGCGGGTACGGGGAGTTGGGTCTCGCTGCGGGTCAGGCTTCGGGATCAGCAGATCCGAGGATGAGCCGGCCGATGTTCGCCATGGAGATCTCCTGGCCTGTCAGCTCTCCGACGATCCGGCCTTCGTAGACGGCCAGGACGCGGTCGCAGAGCCGGACCAGTTCCTCCAGCTCGGAGGAGATGACCACGACCGCAAGACCCTCTTGGGCCAGGCCGTCGATGACTTCGTAGAGGTCTTCCTTGGCGCCGGCGTCGACACCGCGGGTGGGCTCGTCGAAGACGGCGGCTTTCGGGGAGGTCAGGAGCGCTTTGCCGAACAGGCAGCGCTGCTGGTTACCGCCGGACAGCGATCGGATGGGCAGGTCGAGCGAGGCCGCGCGAACTTTCAGCCTCTGTGCCATCTCAGCCGTCTCGCGCTGCTCGCGGCCGAGGTCGAGGAGCCCGAACTTCGATGACCGAAGGCGGTTGACGACGCTCGCCGACACGTTCTGGGTGACCGTCATGTCCAGGAAGGCGCCGTTCTTGGCCCGGTCCTCCGGCAGGTAGACCAGGCCGGCGTCGATGATCTGGTGCAACGGCAGAGAGGACAGGTCGGTGCCGTCGATCGTCACGGTTCCGGTGGTGCGGCCCCGCAGGTTGACCATGGTCTCGGCGATCTCGGTGCGTCCGCTGCCCACCAGGCCGGCGAAGCCGAGCACCTCGCCGCGCCGGACCGTGAAGGAGACCTCGGAGAACGCCGGAGGGCTGCTCAGCGCGGAGACCTCGATGACCGTCTCGTCGGTGGCATGGCTGGTCTCCTTGCGGCGGCCCAGGTCGATGGCGCGGCCGACCATCTTGTGCACCAGGTCCGCGGGATCGGCCCCGGGACCTTCGACGCTGCCGACCAGGTGTCCGTCGCGCAGCACGGAGATGCGGTCGCTGATCTGGAGCACTTCGTCCATGCGGTGGCTGATGAAGCCAAGCACGTAGCCCTGTCGCTTCAGCTCGCCGATGACCTCGAAAAGGCGCTCCACCTCGTGGCTGGTCAGCGGGGAGGTGGGTTCGTCGAAGAAGATCACTCGGGACTTGCGCACCAACGCCCGTGCGCATTCGAGCAGTTGCTGCTGGGCGATGGTGAGGGTGCCGACCGGGGTCTTGACGTCCACCGACAGGCCGACCAGGGGCAGGACTTCCTCCGCCCCCCGCCACATCTGTGTCCAGTCCAGGACCCGCAACCCGCGGCCGCGCTTCGGGCTGATGCCGAGGTAGAGGTTCTCGGCCACGGACAGATGCGGGAGCAGCGAGGGTTCCTGCGGGACCAGGTAGACGCCCTGTTCCAGCGCGGCGCGCGGGCTCCCCAGCGGCACCGAGGTGCCGTCCATGCTGAACTGCCCCGAGTCGGCCCGATAGATGCCGGAGAGGATCTTCAGCAGAGTCGACTTGCCCGCCCCGTTCTCGCCCATCAGGGTGTGCACCTCGCCGGGGCGGAAGGCGAGTGAGAGGTCGGCGAGGACGGTGACGCCGGAGAACGCCTTGCTCACGTGCTCGGCCAGGTACTCCTGCTGGAGCGCGTGGTCGGGCGCGGGAATGGCGGCAACGCGTCCGGAGCGGGTGGCTTCTCGAGTGGTGACGCTGCTCATGTTTCCTGCCCTCCTTGTGGCAGCCCGGCGAACAGCCGGATGCGGTCCTCGGCTGCGGCCGCGACGGAGTCCCGGGCGGCGTTCAGCACGCGCTGCAGGTGGTAGCCGTCGTCCCGGGCAGGGGCCAGGGTCCGGTCGAGGGCGCCGAAACAGGCCCGTCGCAGTTCGGCATTGACATTGATCTTCGCGACGCCGCAGCGGATCGCCGCGCGCAGTACGTCGTCGTCGATCCCCGAGGCGCCGTGCAGGACGAGCGGGACCTGGACGACCGCGGCGATGGCGGCCAGCCGGTCGAGGTCGAGTCGGCCGCCGGCGGCGCTGAATCCGTGCACGTTGCCGATCTGCACCGCCAGCGCGTCCACTCCGGTGCGCTCCACGAATTGAGCCGCCTGAGCCGGATCGGTCAGCAGCGCCTCCGGCCGGGCGGACACCGAGCGGTCCTCCTCGCCGGGTATGGCACCCAGCTCGCCCTCCACCCACACCCCGGCTTTGTGTCCGGCGGACACGGCGGCCCTGGTGAGCTCGACGTTCTCCTCGAAGGGCAGGTGGGAGCCGTCGACCATGACCGAGGAGCACCCCAGGTCCAGGCACGCCTGGATCTCCGCGAGGTCGCGGCTGTGGTCGAGGTGGACGCCCAGGGAGGCCGGCGACAGGCCCGCGACGTCGACGACCAGGCGGGTGAGCACCCCGAGGTCGACGTGGCGGAAGGCACCCGCTCCGAGCTGGAGGACGGCCGGCCGGCCGGCGGCCTCGGCGGCCCGGCACAGCGCGATCGTGGTCTCCAGGTTGTAGGTGGTGAACGCGCCGACCGCGCGGCGCTCCTTGCGCGCGGCGATCAGTTCGCCCGCGTCGACGCTCAGCACGAGGTGTCTCCATTCAGTATGCGGACGGCGGCGAGCAGGTCGTCGCCGCCACCGACGTTCCCGGCGAACACCACGTATGGGAGGCCGACGTCGATGCCGTCCTCGGCCTGCCAGACCGAGACCATCCCCGGCAGCAGCGAGCCGAGCACCTTGGCCCGGCTGCCGGACAGGCCGTGGGTGAACACGTCGCTGGACGTGATGCCGCCCTTGGCAAGCAGGTAGCGCGGGGATCGGGCCCTGACGACCTGGTTGACGGTGGTGACCAGCGCCTCGGATACCGCCCGGGCGATGGCCAGGCTCTCCTGCCCGTCGCCGCCGGTGACCAACTCCCTGCTGGTGACCAGCAGTACGTCTCGGCGTTCCAGTGCGGACAGCACCTGCCGCACCGCCGCTTGGACGGCGCGGTCGGCTTCCGCCGGATCGAGCAGCGAGCGGACGTCGAGCTCGACGCGCTCCACGTCGCCGCTGTCCTGCAGTGTCGTGACCTGCAGGGTGGTCAGCGCGACGTGCGAACCGACCACCACCAGGCCATGCCCGCTACGCGGTCCGCCCGGGTAAATCTCCTCGCCCCGCAGCGGCGTGCGTTCGCTGATGCCGCCCCGGGCCCTGACGAACGACGGGCCGGTGCGGTACAGGAAGTGCCGTCCCTCCGCCTCCACCTGGAGGACCGCCAGGACGACCGCGTCCAGGTCGGTGGCGTCGAGCGCGTTCACCACGGCGACCCGTCCGTCGCTCAGCTCACGCAGCAGTGCGGCGATCCGGTCGGGGCCGCCGGAGCGGATGTCATCGAGGCCGATGCTGAGCACGTCCTGCGCCCTGATCCCTCCACCGGTTACCTCCTCGACGTAGGTCGGCAGGTGGGAGGTGGAGAAGGAGAACGTCGCGTCGGTGGCGTAGTGCGAGTCGGCGACCGGTCGGAGCCAGTCGTCCTCGACGATCCAGTGCTCGTCGCCCACGGTCACCCGGCCGGCTTCCAGGTACGACGGGCAGAAGATCACGCCGTCGACACGCTGCCCTCCCGCCCCGAGCGTCTCGATGATCGCTGAGGTTTCAGCTGCGAAGTGACCTCGCAGCGTCGAGTCGCCACGGCTGACCACGCTCACGGGCACACCCTCGGCATCTGCGGCCACCAGCAGGTTCGCCACGACCTCACAGTTGACGGCCGTCGCCTCCGCCTCGTCCAGGCTGCGGGTGTTGGTCAGGACGTAGGCCACCCGGCTCTCGCGGGTCAGCACCCAGCGCAGGTCCTCCACCCTCCACCGGGTCACCACCGGCACGTTGTGAACGGTCTGCGTCCCGGTGGGGTCGTCGTCCAGCACCACGATCCGCCGACCGTCCACCGCGAAGGCCGCCTCCAAGGACGCCTGCCAGACGCCGGCGGCGGCCGGCCCGGGCAGGCCGGCCAGCACGTCCGCGCGGCGCGCCCGGCCCCGCTCGGCGTGATGGTGAGGTGCGGTCAGGCTCATGCCGACTGCCCTTTCAGTACGCGCACCGCGTTCTCCACACCGCTGCGCGGGCTGGAGAGCACGGGTTTGCCGACCGCCTCGGCGATGGCCGGGGCCAGCCGTGCCATGGACGCCTGGGCCAGCACGATCGCGTCGACCTGGGCGGCCAGCTTGCGCGCCCCCTCCAGCACCAAGGCGTCGTGACGGTCGCGGTCACCGGACATCAGCACACCGAAGGCGCCTTCACACAGATGCTCGATGACGGTGATGGAACGGCCCGCTGCCTGGGCCTTCTCCTCGACCAGTGCGCGGGTGGGCGGCAGCGTGGTGGGGACAGTCGCCATGACACCGATGACGTCGCCGGCGTCGACCGCGGCAGCGGTCATGGCATCGTCGATCTTGATGATCGGCACGGACACCACTCGCCGGGCCTCGTCGATGGCGGGCCCCAGCGAGGAACAGGCGGAGAAGATGACCTCGGCGCCGGCGGCTTCCGCGGCCTGGGCCAGGTGCACCATGCGGTGGGCACTGGCGGGCGAGATGAACCCGTCGCTCATCACGGTCGCGAGCACGTCACTGTCGACGAAGTGCATGACCTTGGCGTCGGGCGCCAGCTCCGCGAGATAGTTGTTGATCATTGGTTCGACGTTGACGAACACGAAGCTGGTGTGCAGCACAGCAATCGAGGATCCGGTGGACACCGGGGCCTCCTTCGGGGTGTGGGACATCGGCCCCCGTGCCGGATCGGCTCGAGGACAGGCAGGCACAGCGGGGCACGCACCGCAGCGGCGCGGGCAGAGAAGGAGAGACGGGCCCCGCACTGACGGCGGGAGCTTGCCGCCCGGCATGGCCGGGTGGGCACGGTCCACTTCCGGAGCGTCACGCCGACCGGGGGCGTCGCGAGGCGACGTGCCGGGGTCCAGGCATGGCTATACCGGTGTGGACGGAACGGTGTTCAAGAGTGTGTGCGAGGTGGCTTCAGGGTGGGAAGCCGTGGCTCGTACAGGTATGTATCAGTTGTGCATGTTATTCAGTCGCGTCGACGGTCGGCACTCAGCCGGAGGAGGCGACATAGTGATCGAAGTCGTCTTCGGTCTGGCACATGTGATCGATCATGGCCAGCCGGGCGGCTTCGGGATCCCGGCTGCTCAGCGCTGCCAGGACGTGCCGGTGCTGTTCGATGGCGTGGTCCCTGATCTCCGCGTGAGAGGAGGTCTGGGTCCGCGTGACATGGAGCAGCTGACTGATGGGGTCGAACAGCGCCGCGATAAAGGGGTTGTGCGACGCGGTCAGGATGATCTGGTGAAACCCGAGATCGGCGCGGACGAAACCCTCGACATCCGCGGCCTTGGCCGCGGCGATCATGTCGGAAAGGCTTGCCTCCAGAGCCGCGAGGTCCTCCTCCGAGCATCGGGTGGCCGCGAGTTCGCAGGCGGCGGCCTCGATGAACCGTCGCGCCTCGATCAGGCGCTTGGGCAACGAGGGGTCGGAACCGACCCGGTGGGCGAGCAACTGCGGGTCCAACGCAGACCACTGTGACACCGGATTGACGAACATTCCCCTGCCGTGGTGCACCTGGACAACCGACTTGCTGACCAGGCTCTTGATGGCCCCACGCAGGGTCGGTCGACTCACGCCCAGGCGACTGGCGAGGTCCTGCTCATTGGGAAGGGTGGAACCGGCGGGGTACGTGCCCGAGGTGATGTCGCGGATCAGCGCGTCAGCCACCGTGTCGACAAGATCCCGTCGCTCAACCATTCCCAGCTCCTTACACCTCAGACGTCAGAGGACTTGAGGAGGACAGTAAGTGCCGAATCGACGGAGGTCAACGGTTCAACTGAAACATCTCAGCAACCCCGATGTTTCCTGCGCCACACACCACCGACGGCAAGGTCATCTGGGCTGAACAGGATGTCTGACCTCCGGTGATTCTCCGTGGTTCAGGGACGTCCTGTGCCGCAACTCGTAGTCCGAGAAGGTCCATCACTCCGTGAGGGTGCTCTCCGCACACCCTCCGCGAGCATGGTTCGGGGCGTGGGACACCGCGCCGCCGTTTCCCCATGAGGCGCGGGGCGCGGGGGTCCCTCCAGCGACGCCGCCCGCCAGGCCAGGCCCTGCGGCCGCCACATCGCGGCTCACGGGCGCCGCAGCGTCGGGCGAGCACGCCGCCCTCCAGTTCCGCCATGCACCGCGGGTCTTCGCCGAACGGTGTCGGCTCCCCCTTCGGCCTGGGCAACGCTGCCCCGGACGACCTCCAGCATTCCTGAACTCCACCGCCCGTGGCATTCCGATTTCTCCTGCATGTCCGGGGCTCGGGGCCGGCCGGGGTTTGTTGCGTCCCCGTAAGAACGCCATGACGTTTAGGTGCGGCTACTGACGCGCGCATGGGGGCGCTCGTAAGGTGACGCGAACTTGGTCGGACCATCCGACCAGCTCGTTTCGCCCCGATCCGTGACCGAGAGGAATGCGCTCCATGCGCCACATTCTGCCCATAGCAGCGACGACTGCCGCCTCAGTCGCCTTCCTGACGGCCTGCGGCGCCGGGTCGACGTCGAACTCCGCGGCCTCGACCTCCACGGCTTCGCCCGCCTGCAAGCAACTGCAGACCGCCCATCCGGATCTCGCCGGCAAGACATTCACCAACGCGATCAATCCGCACACGCCCGGCTACGAGGCGCTCGACCCCAAGGATCCGAGCAGATACGTCGGGTTCGACATCGATCTCGGCACGGCTCTGGGCGAGTGTCTGGGCTTCAAGCTCGCCTACAAGCCGGTGGCCTTCCCGGCGCTGCTGCCCACGCTGCAGAGCGGCCAGGCCGACCTCGTGATCTCGGACATCTACGCCACCAAGGACCGCGCCAAGGCGGCGGACTTCGTCACCTATTCGAAGGTCTACGACGGGGTGCTGGTGCGGAAGGGGAACCCGAAGAAGCTCACAGGTATCAACACGTCCCTCTGCGGGTCCACCGCCGCACTCAACACCGGGTTCGTCGAGGTGCCCCTCGTCCAGAACCTGGCCGGCGCGTGCAAGGCCGCCGGCCGTCCCGCCCCGCAGGTGCAGCTGTACGACAACAACGCCCAGTGCATCCAGGCGATCCTCGCCGGTCGCGCGGACACCTACATCAACGACGTCAACACGGTGACCCAGGCGGTCAAGGCGCACCCGAACGAGCTGGGCAAGGCGACCGCCGTGACGCTGCCGTACTCCATCGGCATCGCCGTACCGAAGAGCAAGACCCAGTTCCGGGATGCCATCAAGGCCGCTCTCGTGGAGATCCAGAAGGACGGCACACAGACGAAGCTGCTCAAGAACTGGTCGCTCGAGACGGGCACCTTGGAGGCACCGCGGCTGGTGACCGGCTGATGTCCCAGTTCCTCCACTACGTGGAACTGCCGTATCTGCTGCAGGGCATCCTCATCACTCTGGAGCTGACCGCGCTGGGGCTGCTCGGCGGTCTGGTACTCGGCTTCGTCCTGGCGAGCATGCAGCTGTCCCGGCACCGGTCGCTGTCCGCGGTGGCGCGCGGATACACGATCATCTTCCGCGGCACCCCGCTGATCCTCCAACTGGTCTTCGCCTACGACGCCCTGCCGCACGCCGGTCTGACGCTCAGCCCCCTGACGGCGGCCGGGCTCGCACTCGCGGCCAACGAGGCCACCTTCATCGCGGAGGTCTTCCGGTCCGGCGTCGTCGGGGTGGACAAGGGCCAGGTCGTCGCCGGCCAGGCGCTCGGCATGACTCCGCTCGTGACCATGAGGCGTGTCGTCGCTCCGCAGGCGATACGCCTCATGGTCCCGGCTCTCGGCAACGAGGCCGTGACGACGCTCAAGAACTCCTCGCTCGCCTCGTTCATCGCCGTCCAGGAACTGACCCTGCGCAGCACTCAACTCGCCTCGTCCACCTTCGACTTCTTCTCCGTCTTCTTCGCGTCCGGCGTCATGTATCTCGTCCTCACCGGAGGCATCAGCGCCATCCAGCTGGCAGCCGAGCGCGCGCTCGATCTGGACCGCCCCGCCTCCAGGTCGTGGGTGCACCGGCTGCTGCCGGTCCGTCGGCCCGCCGCCGCACCCGTGCCGGTGGCGGCAGCGGTGAAGGGCGCCGTCGCCGACGACGAACCGTGGGTGCCTCCGGCCCCGCCCGAGCCGTGGGAGCGGGAGGCCCGCGTGGCCGCACTCGACGGAGCACCGGCCGCGGTCGAGGTCCACGCTCTGCACAAGAGCTACGGAGAGCACGTCGTACTCGACGGGCTGGACACGACCGTCCGCACCGGCGAAGTCGTGGCTCTGCTGGGCCCCAGCGGGTCCGGCAAGAGCACCCTGCTGCGCAGCATCAACCATCTGGAGGAGACGGACTCGGGGTCTGTCCTGATCGGCGGCCGCCGCATCGGCTACCGCGACGACGGCAAGCCGCTCTCTCCCGCGAAGATCGCACAGGCCCGCGCGGAGGCCGGTGTGGGCATGGTCTTCCAGCACTTCAATCTCTTCAGCCACCTCACCGCCCTGGAGAATGTGGCGGGACCGCTGCGATGGGTGCACCGGATGCCGGCCGCGGACGCCGAACGCAGGGCGCGCGAGCTGCTGGAACGAGTTGGTCTCGCCCATCGGGCGGGCGCGCTGCCCCGGCATCTGTCGGGTGGGCAGCAGCAGCGTGTGGCCATCGCCCGCGCGCTCGCGCCCAGTCCCCGGGTGCTGCTGCTCGACGAGCCGACCTCGGCCCTGGATCCGGAACTCGTCCACGAAGTACTCGAGGTGATCCGCAGACTTGCCCGAGAGGACGGGCTGACGATGCTCATCGCCACCCACCAGCTGCGCTTCGCCCAGGAGGTCGCCGACCGGGTGGTGTTCATCAGCAACGGCTCGGTGACCGAAGAGGGGCCCGCCGAGGAACTCCTCACCCGCCCCAGGCATCCGGCAACCGCCCGGTTCCTGCGGGTCATGGCAGCGCAGACCATCGGAGGGGCCGCATGACACTCCCGCTCGATGCCCCGGCGGGGAAGGAGACCTTCGTCTTCTCGGCCGAGGACGGCGTGCCTCCGCAGGTCGGCCCCTTCGCGCACGCGACCCGCTTCGGATCGCTGGTCTTCGTCACCGGCCAGATGCCCACCGACCCGGCGACCGACCGGTTGGTGGAGGGCGGCGTGCTCGCCCAGGCGGAGCAGGTACGCCGCAATCTGGTGGCCGTGCTCCGACAGCTCGGCCTCACGCTCGACGACGTGCTGATGGTCCGGGTCTATCTGACCGACTTCGACGACTTCGACGACTTCAACACGGCCTACGCGACCTGGTTCGACGGCCCCCTGCCGAGCCGCACCTGTGTCGGCGTCTCCGGCCTCGCCGTGGGGGCCGCCATCGAGATCGACCTCATCGCCGGCATCCCGGAGAGGAACCACTCATGAGCCTGCCCCTCCTTCAGCCCCACGAGGGGCCCATCCCGGGCCGCCACTACCTGCCGTCGACCGGTGACACGGTCACCTGGGGATGGCTTCCCGCCGAAGGGGCCGCACCGGTCGCCCGGATCGGCTCCGGGGAGACGATCACCGTGGACACCGTGTCCCACGAGGGCATCATGGAAGACCAGGGCAGGGACCCCGTGGCCTTCTTCGGACGGTTCGGGATCGACCCCGCGAACGTGCTGCGCGACGCCGTCGACATCGCCGCCGGTCACCCCGCCCGCGACGCCGCCGGTGATGGACCGCACGTCACCACCGGGCCCATCGCGGTCAGCGGGGCGAGACCTGGAGACGTACTGCGGGTCGACTTCCTGGAACTCGTGCCGCGCGCCCCGTACGGCGTCATCTCCAGCAGGCACGGCTACGGCGCCCTGGCCGGGGAGCTCCCACCCCTGCCGCACCCCGACTTCGTGCCCGATCCGGGCGACCCGCAGAAGGCGGGCTCCGTCTCCACGTTCTGCCGGGCATCGGCGGACGGTACAGGGAGCATGTCGGTGCCGGGGGGCCGGGAGTTGCACTTCCCCCTCGCGCCGTTCCTCGGGCTCGTCGGGGTGACGCACGCCAGTACCACTCCGCTCCACTCGGTGCCGCCCGGCCCGTTCGGCGGAAACATGGACGTCAAGGACCTCGTCGCCGGCACCAGCCTGTATCTGCCGGTACAGGTGGACGGGGCCGGGCTGTTCGTGGGAGATCCGCACTATGCCCAGGGTCACGGCGAGGTGGCCCTGACCGCGTTGGAGGCCCCACTGCGTGCCACCCTTCGCGCGACGGTGCTGCCGGCGGCGGAAAGCCGCGCTCTCCTGGGGTTGCTGCGCCGGCCCTTCGGTGAGACCCCGGAGCACTGGATCGCGCTCGGGCTGCACCGCGACCTGAACGAGGCGTTCCGCGAAGCGGTCCGCGAGGCCCTCCGGGTGCTTGCCGACCTGTACGAGGTGCCGACGGACATCGGGTACGCCTATCTGAGCGCCGCCGCGGATTTCGTGGTGAGCCAGGTGGTGGACGACGTCAAGGGCGTCCACTGCCTGATCCGCAAAAGCGACTTCGGCGCGTGGACATGATCGTGGAAGACTGCCGGAGCAGGGCCCGGCCGTGGGTGGAAGCCCAGGCCCTGGCTGATCGGACACGGTACGCTGGCTGCACATTCGGCGAGGAGGTAATGGGCATGGGAGTGGCGAAAGTTCCGCCGCTGCGCACCCGTGCTCACAGCGTCAGTGACGCGCTGGTCGCCCATCTGGAACAGATGATCGCGCTGGGCGAACTCGCCCCGGGCGACAGGTTGCCGTCGGAGCGCGAACTGGCCGAGTCGCTGTCCGTCTCGCGGACCTCGCTGCGGGAAGCACTGCACCAGCTGGAGGCCAAGCACCTCATCGAGCGGCGGCCGGGCAGAGGCACCGTGGTGCTGGCCCCGCCCGCCCAGGTCGGCGATCTCTACGCCAATCTGGCCGAGTTGGCCGAGACCGACCGGGAACTGGCCAACGTGGCCGAGCTGCGGACCGTCATCGAACCGAAGATCGCCGAATTCGCGGCACTGCGTGCCACCAGCGCCGACCTGCTGCAGATGGACGACATCCTGCACGCCACGGACGAGAACCTGTTGGATGCCAAGTCGCTCGAGCTCGACATCCAGTTCCACCTGACGCTGGCCAGGGCAAGTCACAACCCGTTGCTCACCGCGCTCACCACGATGGTCAGTTCCTGGACCACCCCCGTGCGCAAGGACTCCCACAGCACGCCGGAAGGACGCCGGGCCTCGCTGGCCGGCCACCGGGCGATCCGTGACGCGATCGAGGCCCGTGACCCGGCGGCGGCAGCCCGCGCCATGAGCCTTCACCTCGCCGACGTCGACCAGCTGATCCGGCGCTCGCGCGACGACAGCGCATCCTCCGCCGACCAGGCCTGACCCTCGGCCCACCCCTGCCTACGTTCACCGACCTGGCCTGACGGCTCACCCCACAAGCCCGGCCCACTTCTCAACCGCTGCGCCCCGCCCCGGGCAGCGTGATTCCCCCTGCACGTCCCTCACCGGTTCTGTTCGCGTGCTGCCCCCACACGGCGCTGTGATGCGTTCCCCAGCCATGCCGGGGAAACGGCCCCGACGGCAGACCCGATCCAACGACACGAACTCTGGAGTACCCATGAACACCTCCGACCTGAACCCGGGTGACGCCCGGGAACTGCTCATCTCCGGCCTCGGGCGCCGCGGTTTCCTCCGCGCCGCCACCGCCGTGACCACGGCGAGCACCGCGGCGACACTGTTGTCGAGCGGCCGGGCGCAGGCAGCGCAACCGACGACCGCGCTTCCGAAGGAGATCCTCCAGCCCGGCAAGGGACCCATCCACGGCAAGCACTACGTGCCTTCCCTGCCGGAGCAGGTCCGCTGGGGGTACGTTCCCTCGGTCGGTAGCCGGCCGGTGCTGCGGATGCGATCCGGGGAGTCGGTGACCGTCGACACGGTCTCCCACGAGGGCCTCCTGGAGGATCAGGGGCGCGACCCCGCCGCCTACTTCAAGAGCCACGGTGTCCCGGCCGATCAGGTGCTCGACGACGCGGCCGCCATCGCCCGCGACTACACCCGTACCACCCGGAACTTCGACGTGGACGGCCCGCATGTGGTCACCGGCCCGATCCACGTCGAGGGGGCGCGCCCCGGTGACGTACTGAAGATCGAGATTCTCTCGCTCCTGCCGCGTGTGCCCTACGGCGTCGTGTCGAGCCGCCACGGCAAGGGCGCCCTTGCCCGCCAGGCCGGCGGCTCGGCCCCGACGGGGATCACGCTCGACGAGGTCATGCCTCCGGTGGCGACGGACGGCCGGTCCACGGGAGACCCGGAGCACTACGGCAATGTCTCGGTCTTCACACCGGTCCGCCGTGGTGACGCGGGCGTCCTCAACGGCGTGGTGCCGCTGGGTACTTCGGGTGAAGTCGCCTTCCCGCTCAAGCCCCACATGGGCATGATGGGCGTCGCCTTCACCTCCGCGGATGCCCTCACGGCACCGGCGCTCAACTCGATACCGCCGACCCTCGGCGGCGGCAACATCGACATCAACCGGCTCCAGCAGGGCTCGACCCTCTACCTCCCGGTCTTCTCCGAAGGCGCGCTGTTCTACACCGGCGACCCGCACATGGCCATGGGCAACGGCGAAGTGGCCCTCACGGCCATGGAGGGCTCCCTGCGCACGACCTTCCGCCTCACCGTGTGCCGGCAGGGCTCCGGCGACGCCCCGTCCGTCGCCTTCCACTACCCCTTCGCCGAGACCGCGGACGCCTGGGTGGCCGTGGGTCTGTCGGACCCCGACGGCGGCCTGAACGGCCAGATCAACGACCTGAACATCGCCATGCGGCGCGCGGTGGTCAACGCGCTGGACTTCCTCGAGCACGACCTCGGCATGGACCGGGCCGTGGCGTACGCGTATCTGTCGGCGGCCGCCGATTTCGAGGTGTCCCAGGTCGTGGACCGCACCGTCGGCGTACACGGCGTCATCGAGAAGGCGCACTTCCCCGCTCGGCACCGCGCGTAAGGGCGCCGGCCGCGCACAGACCGCACTTCCCTGCCGACAGCACGCACTCGTCGGCATTCCGGGGACACGGGACACCGCCGAACCGTTGACGGTCGTCCCGTGCCCATCCGTCCGCGGCGCTTGCCACCGCGGACTCAGCACGATGCACATTCCTTGCCACCGCCCAACGGCGGTACGAGAGAGGACCAGTGGACGCGTGAGCGAGCACAGCAATCTGAACAGACGTGGTTTCATCGGTGCCGTGGGCGCGGTCGGTGCGCTGAGCATCGTCGGCGAGACCGCAGGGACGGCCTCCGCCCAGGGGGCGGCCGCACCGAGAGCGGCGGCCGGCACGTCCGGGTCGAAGTCCGGCTCCGGCGGCTTCGAGCTGATCGAGGCGACCGTCGCCGACATCCACGACGCCTACCGCCGCGGCCGGCTGACCTGCCGTCAGCTGGTGCAGCAGTACCTCGACCGGATCGCCGCGTACGACAAGCAGGGCCCGGCCCTGAAGGCGCTCATCACCATCAATCCGCGCGCCCTCGAGATCGCCGACGAACTCGACCGCCAGTACCGGCGTTCCGGCCTGACCGGCACACTGCACGGCATCCCGGTGATCCTCAAGGACAACTACGACACCTTCGACATGCCGACCACCGGCGGCAACACGGCGATGCGCACCTCCGTGCCGCCCACCGACGCGTTCACGGTCGCCAAAATGCGCAAGGCGGGGGCCATCATCCTCGCCAAGGCCAACCTGCAGGAGTTCGCCCGGGGCGGCAACTCGCTCAGTTCGCTGGGCGGACAGGTCCTCAACCCCTACGACCTCACCCGTACCCCTGGCGGATCCAGCGGCGGGACCGGGGCGGCGATCGCGTCGAACTTCGCCGTCCTGGGCACAGGCAGTGACACGGGCCAGTCGGTCCGTTCCCCCGCCTCCGCCAACAGCCTTGTGGGAGTGCGCTGCACCAGGGGCCTGATCAGCCGGAGCGGCGTCATACCGGCCAGCATCACCCAGGACGAGCTGGGGCCCATCACCCGCACCGTGGAGGACGCGGCCCGGATGCTCGACGTCATGGCGGGCTTCGACCCGACCGACCCCGTCACGGGGTACGGCGTCGGCCGCGCTCCGCGCAGTTACACGGAGCACTTGGACCGCAACGCGCTCCGCGGCGCGCGCATCGGCGTGATGACCAACCTGTTCGGCACGGAGGCGCGCCACGAGGAGGTCAATCGCGTGATGGAGGAAGTCATCTCCACCATGCAGGCGCAGGGCGCGACCATCATCCGGTTCAGCCTGCCGGAGTACGACACCCTCCAGTCCACCGTGGTGACCTCCACGTGGGAGGCGCACACGGCCATGGACGCGTACTTCGCCACCCTCGGCCCGGACGCCCCGGTGCACACCTTCGACCAGCTGGTCGCCTCCAAGACCGCGACGCCCGAGGCACAGGCGGCGCTCGAGCAGGAACTGGCCATCGTCGACGGCCTGAACAACGCGACCTACAAGGACCACTTCGTCAACCGCGACAAACTGCGGCTGGCGGTGTCGGCCAAGATGGCCGAGCTCGACATTCAGGCGATCCTGTACCCGCTGCAGAAGGTACTCGTCTCCCCGGTCGGTGTGCCGCAGCCGGAGCGCAACGGCACCCTGTCGAACGGCACGGGGTTCCCGGCCGTCTGCTTCCCCGGCGGATTCTCCTCCCCCACCTCGACAGCTCCCATCGGAGTGCCGGTCGGAGCGGAGTTGCTCGGGCGTGAATTCGAGGAGCCCCTGCTCCTCTCACTCGCCCATGCCTACGAGAAGGCCACGAAGACCCGGAAACCACCGCGCAGCACACCGCCTCTGGCGCGATAACCGAAGGCGAGGGGGGCGAGGCTGGACCCGCTCGCCCCGACTTCGATGGCCCAGCGCGGACCGGACGACGTCCGGCCCGCGCTGGGCATCTGCAGTGGAGCGCTCACCACGTGGACGACTGCTGAGGCAGCTGGGGCAGCGGGCGTCACGCCTGATGTGATCTGCCAGTGGAAGCGGCGCGGAAAGATCACGCCTGTCAACCGACGCGGCTGACCTCGGTATCGGGCCATGGACGGGCTGCGCGCCGAGCAGTCCACCGCGAGCGCGCTGGGCGCTCTGAGCGAGGCCGCCCGGGCGCTGGCCTCTGCAATGGCGTCACGCCCCGGAACCCGACAGGCCGCATCGAGCGCCCCACAGCGAGACCCGCCGCGACACGCAGAACCCCCGTCGGCACCGGCCGACGAGGGTAAACCACCTCTCACTGCCTATCACCAACAGTGTCGACGCACCTGGACCACAGGGACCTGACCTGCGCTTAAGCGACTCACATGGACCGCCTGGACCGCACAGGACACGATCTACAACCTGACGGGGCCCGCGCCGACGCGACCCTCCGCGTCGGCGGTGCGGAGTTCGGAAACAGCCTCATGAATGGTGACCGGCTCGGTGACCCTTGGACCGTGGCGTCGTTGCCCCAGGCGTGGTGAAGACCGCCCCTCAGGAGGGGCACACGACAGTCCTGCAGTTCGGTGAACAGACGGTCCCGGCACGGCTTGCGAAACGTCGTGCGGCTGGGGTGCTCGTCCTCGCCTGCCTGGCCGCTTGTTGTGCGGTCTGGGTCCTCCTAGGTGTCGGCAGCCGTCCCTCCCCCGAGAGTTGGACGCCGCCCACCGCCGAGTCCCTGCGCGCCGACGAATTCCTGGCCTCCCGGTTCACAACCGGTGAACCTCATCTGGCGCTGGTGGCCACCTCTTCCGGGTCGGTCGACGACCCGCGCGCCACCCGGGCCGGCCAGAAGCTCCTCGCAGGTCTCGCCGCCGATCCGCGCACCGAGTGGGTCCGAGGCTACTGGCCGCTCCGGCTCTCCGAGTTCCGTACAGCCGACGGACGTCGCGCGCTGGTACTGGTGCGCTTCCGCGGAGACGAGCGGGCCGTGCGCGCCGCAGCGAACGATGTGATGGCCCGGTATACCGGGAAGACCGGCCCCGGTGCAGTGCTGAAGGTCTCCGCCGGGGGCGAGGACGCGGTCCTCTCCGAGAGCGAACGGCTCAGCGAACACGGTCTGCACCTGGCCGAGTTCATCGCGGCGCCCGTGATCCTCTTGATCCTGCTGTGGGTGTTCGCCAGTGCCGTGGCCGCGCTGCTTCCGGTCGTGGTGGGCGCGTTCGCCGTGGTGATCGCCGGGGCATGCCTGCGGCTGCTGGACGGTGTGGTGCCGGTGTCGGCCTTCAGCGTCAGTGTCACCACCGCCTTGGGTTTTGGGCTGGCCGTGGACTACAGCCTGCTCCTCGTCTCGCGCTACCGGGAGGAGGTCGCCGCGGGCAACACCCCGGACGCGGCGGTGAAGGTGACGCTGCGCACTGCCGGACGCGCCGTGGCGTTCTCCGGCGCCACCGTGGTGGCGGCTCTGTGCACGCTGTTGGTCGTCCCGCTGCCGCTGCTGCGGTCTCTCGCCTTCGGCGGAACCGCGATCGTCGTCGCCTCCGCCGTGGGGGCGTTGGTGGTCGTGCCCGCGCTGCTCGTGGTGCTCGGCTCCCGTATCGACCGCGGGGACGTCTTCGCCCGGCTGCGCCGACCGCGCGGCGGGCGCCGGGAGAGCGACTCCTGGGCCCGGCTGGCACGCTGGGTGGTGAGGCGGCCGGCCGCCGTCGCCCTCGCGGGGTTCGGGTTCCTGGTCCTCCTCGCCGTACCGGCGCTTCAGGTGCGGTTCGGTGTGTACGCCGATGCGACGCTCCCGGGTTCCTCGCCGGTCGCCGCGACCGCCCGGACCCTGCGCACCGAGTTCGGCTCCGCCGCGTCTGGCGCCCCCTCCGTCGTACTGCCCGGCTTGAACGCGGAGGCGGGCTCACGGGACCGGGCAGCGCTCGACGGATACGCCCGCAGGCTCTCCTACGTCTCCGGTGTGGCCCAAGTGGACACCGTCACTGGGACCTACCAGCACGGGAACCGGTCTCCGCTCCCGGCGGCCCGGGCGGCGTCCTTCACCGCCGCGTCCGCCAGTCGGCTGGCCGTGACCCCCCAGACGTACGCCAGCGCGCCGCTCACTCCGGAGGGGAGCCGGCTGGTGGAGCGGCTCCGCCGGGTCCCCGCACCGGTTCCGGCTCTCGTCGGTGGTCCGGGTGCCCGGCTGGCGGACACCGAGAAGGTGATGACGGACCGGCTGCCGCTCGTCGCGGTACTCGCCTGTGGTGGGACCTTCCTCCTGCTGCTGCTCTACACCCGCAGTCTGCTCGTTCCGGTGAAGGCTGTGCTGCTGAACATGCTGAGTCTGGCTGCCACCTTCGGAGTGCTGGTCGCCGTTTTCCAGGAGGGCTGGTTTCCCGGTGTGTCTCCTGCGGGGATCACCGATGTGCTCATCCCCTTGATGTTCGCTGTGGCGTTCGGTCTCTCCATGGACTACGAGGTCTTCCTGCTCTCGCGGATCCTTGAGGAGCACCGGCGCGGCAGCCCCACCCCACTCGCGGTCGTGACCGGTCTGCAGCAGACGGGGCGGCTCTTCACGTCCGCCGCGCTGGTCTTCGCCGTATCCATGTCCTCTTTGGCGCTGTCCGGGCTGCTGCATCTGCGCGTGGTGGGCGTCGGCCTCGCGGTGGCCGTTGTGGTGGACTGCACGGTTGTACGCGCACTGCTCGTACCCGCCGTGATGCAGCTCGCGGGCAGGGTGAACTGGTGGCTGCCGACCTGGGGGCGAAGCCTTCAGCGCGAGGCAGTACCGAAGACGTGGTCCCAGTAGGGGCAGCTCACGCCGAACCCGCGCCGTTCGTCCTGGAAGTGGTGGCGCAGATGGCGGTTGCGCAGGCGTCGGCCCAGAGCCGTGGACGGGCGGTGGTGGTGCATGTGGAAATGCAGGACGTCGTACACCACGTAGCCCGCGACGAATCCGCCGGTCAGGGCGGCGCCCGGCCCCGCTCCCGCCAGCAGGTGAAACAGCTCGTAGGCGCCGTATGCGCCGGGGACGCTGACCGAGGGGGGCATGACCAGCCGCCGGGGATCGTTGGGGTGGTCGTGGTGGACCCCGTGCACCATCCAGTGTGCCCGGCGCCCCCACGCACTGCGCGGGGTGAAGTGGAACAGCGCCCGGTGCACCCAGTACTCGGTCAGCGTCCATACTCCGTAGCCGAGCAGAACGTACGCCAGGAGCAGGAGCGCCCCGGTGTGCCGGACCGCCCAGGCGAGCAGCAGCAGGACGACCGGGCCGTGCAGCAACGGGGGTACGGCGGGATGCACACGGGTGAAGCGGTCGAGGAAGCGTGAGCGGAACATGGGCGGAGACGCGCGCAGCCGGTCCGCCCGCCCGGCGCTCTCGTCACACCGCAGTGGCTCATTCGCTGTCATCGCGTCTCACCTTCGTGTGCCTCAGCGTGTGCCTCAGCCCTCTGATCACAGGGGCCGCCGATAGATCCGATAGGTCTTGGACCGCCGCGCTCCCATCCGCGCGATGGCCTGGTTCATGGCGGAGTTGTCCTCCAGGACCCATGACAACTCGCCACCCTTGTAGCCGAGTTGGCGTCCGGCCTGGGCGAGGCGCGTGTACAGCAGCGCGTCGAGGCCCCGGTTCCGGTACTCCGGTTTCACTCCCAGGGCGATCAGTCGGCACCGGTCGATCCTGCGGGCGGCTCTGGTGGCCCTGATCAGGCCGACGGGCAGCCCGTATCGGGTCAGTCGGCCACCGGCCGCCTTCAGCGCCTGATTGGCGTCGGGAACGGCCAGGCAGAATGCCGCCGGGTCCCCGTCCACCTCCGCGACCAGAACCAGTTCGGGCCGGACGATGCGCCGAAGCTGTGCCGTGAGGTGACGGAACTCGCGCTCCGTGGGGGGTACGAAGCCCCAGTTCCGTTCCCAGGCGTGGGTGTAGATGTCCCGCAGCCGCCGCTCCTCGGCGTCGAAGTCGCTGAGATCGAGCGGTCGTACGCGGACGCCACCGCGCTCTTGCGCCCATCGTGCGAGCCGGGTGACGGCATCGTCCACCGGTGCTTGTGTGGTCCACTCCCAGGCCCACAGGTCCTTGGCCTTGGTGAATCCGCAGGACAGCAACAACGTGTCGTGATGGGGCGGGTTGTACGGCATCAGGACGGTCGGCGATGAGGAAAAACCCTCTACGAGCGTGCCGCATTCGCCGTTGGTCGAGAAGCTCACCGGCCCCACCGACGAGGTGAGCCCGCGCCCGCGCAGCCAGTCCCCGACGGCTTCGAACAGCGCCTGGGCCGCGCCGGGATCGTCCGCGCACTCGAAGAGCCCGAAGAATCCGTCGCTGCCACCGCGGTGGGTGTTGTGCCGGGGGTTGTGGACGGCGGCGACACGTCCGACGGCCTGGTCTCCCCGATGAGCGAGGAACAGTTCGGCGTCGCCGAACTCGAAGAAGGGGTTCTTCCGCGGGTCGAGGAACGCCCTGCGCTCGCTCTCCAGGGGCGGCACCCAGCAGGGGTCGCCCCGGTACAGCCGGTATGGCAGCCGGATGAACTCCCGGCGCCGCGCGGAGTCGCGCACCACCGTGACACGGGGTGGATCGGACAGGGCGCGTGACATGGCCGTCACACCGTCCCCTTGATCGGTTCAGCGCGCGCGTCCTCGTCCTCGGCGAGGGCGGCGGCGATCAGGCCGACCGCCTGGTCGATGTCCTCCTCGGTGTGCTCCGAGCAGACGCCGAGCCGTAGCCGGGCTCCGCCGATCGGCACGGCCGGCGGGAACAACGGGCAGACCAGCAGGCCGCGTTCGGCCAGTCTCCGGGTGACACGCGCGGTGCGGTCCATGGTGCCCACCGGCACCACCACCACATGGGCGGCGGAGTCGGCCGTACCGACGCCGGCGGCGTGCAGCCGGGCGCGCAGCGTACGCGCGTTGTCCTGTAGCCTGCGCCGCCGCTCAGCCCCTTCTACCGCCAGCACCGAGAACGCCGCCAGTGCTGCCCCGACGGTGCCGGGCGGCAGGCCCAGGGACAGCAGATAGGCGTCCGCCGAATGCCTGAGCAGCGTCACCACGTCGGCGTCGGCACAGACGAACCCTCCTGTGGAGGCGAACGCCTTGCTGAACGTACCCGTGATGACGTCGACCCGGTCCAGCACACCGAGCGACTCGGCCACGCCCCGCCCCTGAGGGCCGAGCGTGCCCGCGCTGTGCGCCTCGTCCACCACCAGCAGGGCGTCGTACTGTTCGGCCAGATCGGCGATCTCCGCCAGCGGGGCGAGGTCACCGTCGGCGCTGAACAGGCCGTCCACGACGATCAGCCGCCGCCCCGACCCTTGCCGCCGGGGCGCCGCACGGAGCAACTCCGCCAGATGCTCGGGATCGTTGTGCCGGAAGACGTGTGTGGTGGCTCCGGACAGTCGGATCCCCATGGTGATCGACTGATGGTTGAAGCGGTCGGCGAAGACATGGTCACGAGGTCCGGCCAGGGTGCCGAGTACGCCCAGGTTGGCCTGCATCCCGGTCGGGAAGAGGAGCGCGGACGGGCGCCCGGACCAGGCGGTCACGGCAGCTTCCAACTCCTGGTGCAGTTGGGTGTATCCGCCGACCGCCTGCGTTCCGTACGTGCCCGTGCCGAACCGGCGGGTGGCCGCGAGCGCGCCTTCCAGCACCTGCGGATGCCGGGCAAGCCCGAGATAGTCGGCGGACCCGAAGACGGTGACCGACTGGCCGTGGGCGTTCCCCGAGCCGGGTCGGGCGTGCGGCACCCCGATCCGGGCCCGGGTCGTCGCGGCCTCCGTGATCAGTGGAAACAGCGGATAGGTGTCCTCCTGCTGCCAGCGGTCCACCAGGTCGAGCGTGCTGCTGTGCGCGGGACCGAATTCCATCGGCGCTCTCATCTCGCTTTCTCACTCATGTGCGTGGTGCGGGCCCTACCCAGTGGTGCGTGTGCCTCGGAGAATCTCTGCGGCGGCCGTGTCCCGGACCGTCTCGCAGCTGCCGCCGTACACGCTGAAGACGCGGACATCACGCAGCGCGGTCAGCATGCCGGGGACGGACTCGTCGTCCCGGAAGGCGTCGGGGCCGGACAGCCGGGCGCATTCCTGTACGACCCGCTGAGCCAGCCGGGCACTGGCCGTCTTGGCCAACGCGGCGTTCAGCTGAACGTCGGCGCCGCCGATCTGTTCCGCGGTGGCGTCGACGAAGGTCTCTGCCGCCTCAAGTTCGGCGTCCCACCAGGCAAGTTCGGGTATCGCCTGGCTCGTCGGACCCACCAGACGCGCCGTTCGTTCCAGTGCCCAGCGGGCACAGGCCAGCGCTCCCGCCGCGATCGCCAGACGCTCCTGCGGAAGGATTCCCGCCAGGAGGGCCAGGGCCAGTCCGGGGCGCCCGAGCACCGCTTCGCGGGGCAGCCGGCAGTCCTCAAAGCTCACCCGTCCGGTCGGGGAGGGGTGCAGCCCGGCCGTCGTGAGCGGTGTGACAACGACCCCGGGCAGATCAGCGGGTACGAGGAACAAGGTCAGACCCAGGGCGGAGGCGCCGGGAGTGGTGCGGGCCAGGACGACCAGGACATCAGCGAGAGGCGCGTTGGTGATGAACGTCTTCTCGCCCCGCAGGACCCACCCGTCAGGTTCGGACCGGGCCGTGGCGGCAACGGAACGGACCAGATCGGAGCCGCCGCCGGGCTCGGTCAACGCGACCGAGGCGACGGCCTCGCCCGCGAGGATCGGGCGCAGCCACCTGTCCCGTTGTCCGGGGGTGCCGTGGCCGGCCAGCAGAGGGGCGACCAAGTGCGTCAGCACCGACAGACTGGTGCACACTCCGGCGGCCGGCTCACGCATCACGGCGCGGCCGAACGCGATGCCATGGGCGAGGTCCAGCCCCAGTCCGCCCTGGTCCACGGGTACGCCGATGCCGAACACTCCGGCTCGGCCCATGGCTTCGAACAGGGAGCGCGTCACGCTCCCCTGCCGCTCCCAGCACAGCAGATGCGGTGTGATCTCGGCGTCGACCAGGACGCGCGCCGACTCGCGAAACCCGGCGGGCGAGCTTGGATCGAGCATCGTCGCAGCGCGCAGCGGCGTGGCACGCTTCACCGAAGGCTCCCCGACACGGGCTGCCTGGGCCGCCCGACCGTCTGTGGGAGGGACGCCTCGCCCGCCAGCCGTTCGCGCATGCTGTGCACCAGCCGCTGCTCTCCGCCGAGCAGCACTGGGGCGAAGACCGCCGCGCGGTAGGCCGCAGCGATCGGATGCCCGTCCATGAACCCCTGCCCGCCGAAGAGCCGACAGGCGGTGCCCACCACCCGGGGTACGGCCCGGGAGACGAACACCCCGGCCCGCACGGCACGGTCCCACTGGGCGGGTCCGTGCACGGTGGCTGCGCGACGCGTCACCGCGTGGCACATCCGCACCTCCGCGGTAGCTTCTGCCACAGCGTGCAGGAATGCCTGGCGGTCCGCCAGAACACCGTCCTGAAACGGCCTGCGGCTCGCGTACCCGAGGACATCCGAGACGGACTGCTGGGCCAGGTCGGTCAGCAGCCGGGCAAGACCCAGCCGGGTGGCCGCCACGGCGTCGCCGAGCAACGGAGCATGCTGCTCCACGGTGCCCAGCAGCGCATGGTCGGGCACGGGAAGGGCGGTCACCTCCAGCCTGGCGAACCGGACGCCGGCCAAGGCGCCGAACCGCTGTTCCCGTACCTGCGTGTGCGCAGTGTCGAGGTGTAGCAGAAGCAGTACGGGACGACCGTCATGTCGGCGGATGCCCTCGGCGAGCACTGCCCGGGCGTCGGGCAGACCGAGAACCTGATCCGCGTATCCGTGTGCCTCCAGGCGGCCCGGGGGTCCGTGCAGTGCGATGTCGCAGTGGGTGCCCAGTAGGCCGTGGGTGGTCGCATGGCCCAGCGCGGTACTCACCCGGTCCGGCCGTGTCGAGGAGTCCGGTGCCAAACGGTCGAGCAGGTGCAGGGTCAGCCGTCGGGCGACGGTCCCGAGCACGGCCCCGCCCAGCCCCGCGTCGTTACCCCGGTCAGGCGCCGGCATGGGAGGAACCCCGGCTCTGCCCCTCGCCCAGCAGGTCGAGGAACGCGCCGAGAGGGAGAGTGGGTACGAGGTTCTCGGCGAACACCGCCATGTCGAACTCCACGTGGTAGCGAGTCTCGACGTCGGCCACCGTCTCCGCCAACAGCAGTGAATCGAGCCCGAGTTGATCAAGCGTGGCTTTCTCGGAAAGCGCCGCCGCGTCAATACGCAGCCGAGCGGCCAGACGTTGCTTGAGGCCCTCCCGGTCCGGGACCTGACGGACTGCCTCGGCCGACGTCGGCGCTGTTTCCACGGTGTCCTCTTCCTCTGCCTTGTTTCGGTCTTCGCGTGGTACTGGGGGGGCGGGAATCCGTGCGTGTCGGGCCGAGCGGCCAGGACACCGAGGGTTCAGGACTTTGAGGGTTCAGGACTCCGCCGAGACGGCCGGTCGCACTCCGGGAGGAAGCTCTCCCGCCATGACGGCGGCGCCCAGGCTGAGCCGTCGTACCTTGCCGCTGGCCGTCCGTGGGAGCGCGCCTCGCCGTGCGATGTAGACATCGCTCACCGGCACCCGGAACTCACGAAGTACGGTGAGCCGGGCGCTGTTCACCAGAGCGGCCTCGCCGGCAGCCCCGGTGGCTGTCCTCCGGGCATCCGCCAGTTCCAGGAACAACACGAGGTCCTCGGTCGCCGCTGATTCCCGCGCCACGGCGACCGCGGCGACCGCTCCGAATGTCTCCGGCGAGGCGTCGAGAACCGTCTGCTCGATGTCCGTGGGGGCCAGCAGCCGTCCGGCGTACTTCACGGCTTCCTTCGAACGCCCGATCACAAAGAGCTCGCCGTCGGCCAGCGCACCGAGATCCCCTGTCGCAACGAGGCCCTCGTCCCCGGCCGCCGGGCGTCGTACGCCGTCGGGGCCGATCGTCCAGCGCGCCGCCGACGCTCCGCCGATCAGGATCTCGCCGACTCGTCCTTCGGGCAGTTCTCGCCCGTCCGGGCCGACGATCCGCACCTCGGTGCCCCGCAACGGGGCGCCGTGGCCGATGAGTTCCCGCACGCCACCGCTGCCGTCGGCCGACTCCGTCGAGGATCGGGGCTGCGGCAGCGGGACAAGGCGTCCGCGCTCCAGGGCAGCCGTGTCGAAGCGGCGCACCACCGAGCCGACCAGCGGTGCCCGGCAGGCGACCGCGACACAATTCTCCGCCAACCCGTAAGCGGGCAGGAGCACATGGCGACGCATCCCCTGCCCGGCGAACGTCTCCTCGAACCGCTCGCAGAGCCGCGGCGCGACACGCTCCGCGCCGATGACAGCGACGCTCAGCGCGGACAGGTCGACACCGGCCAGCCGGGCGGGCGCACGCCCCGCGGCGCGGGCGGCCATCTCGTAGGCGAAGGGAGGGCCGGTAGTGTGTGTGGCGCGAAAGTCGCCCAACTGCTCGATCCAGCGCAGCGGATCACGTACGAACGAACCCGGCGGCAGCGCCCGGAAGGCGAATCCCGCGTACAGACTGGCCCAGAAGCTGCCGATCAGGCCCATGTCATGGGAGAACGGGAGCCACGACACCGCGCGCCCGGCTGCCACGAGTCCGATGCGTTCGGTGATGGCGCGCAGATTCACGGCCAGGTTGCGGTGGGTGAGAACGATTCCTCTGGGGGCGGCGAGACTGCCCGAACTGAACTGGACCACCGCGACGTCGTCCGGATCGGGCGTGAGTACGGGCGGTTCCGCCCCATGTGCGGCGACCCGCTCCGGCACCTCCGCCAGAGACAGATGCGCCACCTTCAGTCCGGCGGCGCGAGTCTCTTCCGGGGCGATCATGGGTGCGCCGTCCGACACATACCAGCGCGCTCCGCCGACCCGCAGCGCGGCCAGGGCCCGGAGCCGTTCCTGGGTATTGGGGCCGAACCCTCTCGGCACACCGGTCGGCACCAGGACAGCCCCACAGAGCGGAATCGCCAAGGACGCCACCATCGCCACCGTGGTGCTGTCCATCTCGAGTGCGACGGCGTCACCCCGCTTCACCCCGTGCCCGGTGAACCATGCGGCACGTTCCACGACGCGCACCCAGAACTCGGGATAGGTCAACTCCGCGTCCCCCACCGCCCCCACCGTGGCCGACACCCCCGAGCGAGCGTGCGTGCGAAGAACCTCGGTCAACGTCGCGCACGGTCGCGCGAGGTCCCCGTCGTACGCCACCAAATGGTCCTCCTCGACCCGCTTTCCGGACTGCCTTCTCTTCAACGAGATCAGACACGGAAAGTAACAGGCCACATACATAGCGTACTTACGGTGATACGGTGCCGTTCCTGGCGACAACCACCCCCGAAGGCAGGCATGGTGCGGAGCCCGACCCTCCACAGAACCGAGGCGCACCGGGCCGCCAAGGCCGATCACCGCCACAGCTCGGTCGTCCGCGCGGACTTCGAGCAGCGAGTCGTACAGTGACCCGCCACGGCTTCGACGATCTCGCCGGGCAACGGTTTCTGATCACCGGCGCCACTGGCTTCGTCGGACGGCGCCTGTGCGCCCGACTCACCGCACAAGGCGCCCGGGTCACAGCCCTGGTGCGAGAAACCTCCGTCCGGTCCGGCCTCCCCTCCGACGCGCAACTGACCGTGGGCGATCTCACCACCGCGGAGGGCACCGAGGCGGTGCGCGAGGCGGCCGCCGCTGCGGACTGCGTGTTCCATCTCGCCGCAGTGGTCAAGTCCCGCTCCGCCGAGGGCTATTGGCGTTGCAACGCAGCGGGCTCCGGACGACTCGCCAAGGCGCTGGCCTCTCTTGCCTCCCCGCCGCGCCTGGTCGTGTGCTCCTCGCTGGCCGCCGCCGGTCCCGCACGGCCGGGGCAGCCGCGAACCGAGGACGAACCACCCGCCCCCGTCTCCCACTACGGGCGCAGCAAGCTCGCCGGAGAACTCGCCGTCCGAGAACTCGCCGACCGCCTGGCAGTGGTCGCGATCCGGCCGCCCATCGTGTACGGGCCGGGCGACCCGGCGTTCCTGCCGTCGCTGCTGCCGATGATCCGCAGCGGACTCGTCGTCAAAAGCGGTTTCGGGCCGAGGCATTACTCCGTCATCCACGTCGACGACCTGTGCACCGCATTGCTCGCAGCCGCAACCCGGGGCAGGACGATGCGCCCCGAAGTCCAGGACTCGGGCGTCTACACGGTCTCGGACGGCATGGAACACACCTGGCAAGGGATCTGCCGGACAGTGGCCGACGCGCTGGGTCGCCGCCCTCCGCTGGTGCTCCCCGTCCCGCACGCCGTTACGCGAGGGGTCGCCGAGTGCGCCGAAGCACTGGGGCGGCTAGGCGGCTTCGTACCACCACTCAACCGAGACAAGACCCGGGAACTGCGCTGCACGGCATGGACGTGCTCAACCGAACGGGCCCGCATCGACCTCGGATTCGTTGCGTCGATCCCCCTGGCCGAGGGAATTGCCGCCACCCTCAAGGGCTGAGCGACCGACGGTGCGAGGCCGCGTCCCCACGCCGCCGGGGCACGTGGGCCCTTGAGTGTCCGGAAGTAGAGCTTCAGCCGCGTCCTCCGCTGACGAGCGGGGCGGCGATACGCGGCTGCTCATGGGGGTCCTGCTTGCTGGTGGAACACGGCACTGACTCGGCGGCGACGTATCGGCAGCAGCTTCTCTGCGTGCCGTCCGATATCCAGGGAACTCCCACCTGAATCAGACGAGCCGTCGGACAGACTGTAGCCCCGACACGTGACACTGCGAGGCGGCAAGGATGGTCACCAGGATGTGGGAGGCGAGGTGCGTGTGACCACGGAAGGAAGCTGGCCGCTCTCGAGCACCTGCCGCGACAGGGCCAGTCCGAAATGCTCACCGATGACCTGAAGGGCCTTGCGCTTGGCTTCGAGAGGCGACAGTTCCTCGTCGTCGCCGAGCAGGTCATCGATGGAGTCTTCCGGCGCGATGGCCCCTGCGGCTTCCAGCGCCGGGCGCAGCAGGTCGGGTTGGGCGCCGCTGGGGTAGTAGCCGGCGCCCAGCTCGAAGTGCAGCTGTACCTCACCGTCGGCGAGGTATCGGAAGAAGGAGGGCGGGTCGTCCGGCCGCGGATCGAAGATCAGTACCTCGGCACCGTCTCGGGAGACTGCCGGGTCGAGAGCCCAACCTTCGCTGCCTCCGGACTCCACGATGAACGACCAGTTGCCGCTTCGGCCGAGGCGGCCGACGCAGTAGATCTGTGTGAGGTCGACCAGGGCGGATGCTTCCTGGCCGGTGAGGGCTGCGCCGATCTCGACAGGTTCATGGTCGGACATGCGTTCGGCGAGCTGCTGGGGGCTGAGGCCGCGGGCGCAGGTGATGTAGAGGTCGCTGGCGTTCAGGTTGGTGCCGCGCCAGGCGTCGGCGATCCAGGCAAGATTTTCGGGCACTGCTGGTTTCCCTCCCGTTCGTAACGTAGAGCTGGTGGGGCACAGCGTAGATCTTGTGCTGTGCCCCACCAGTTGTCAGTAGCCGGTCAGGGCTTGGGAACCGTGCAGGCTACGGTCGCCTTCGATGCGTCGCAGTGCGCGAACTGCGGGAAGTCCACCCAGTACGGGTCCTTGTCCAGCAGCCGGTACTTGCCCGAGAAGCCCGAGCTGAAGGCCCCGCCCATCGAGGTGGAGTTGATCCAGCCCGACATGGCCGAGCGGCCACATACTTCCTTCCAGGTCGGAGCAGCTTCACGGATGTCGTCGTACAAGTGCCATTCGCCCTGCTTGACGCGGGTGGCGTAGGTCTGCACGCAGTCGTTGCCGGTGTCGACCTCGTTCATGCCGCCGATGCCGGAGGGCATGCCGCGCACCACGCTGGCTTCCGCTCCAGTGGGGGGCGGACATGGGCCCCGCTTGTCCACGCCGCCCGCACGGCTCCATCACATGTGGTCAGGCCACCTGCACGGGGTGCCGGACCACCGCGTCGAAGAGGTAGCCCTGCGTGTTGAGGGCCGTGGTCTCCGGCTGGCTGCGGCCCGTCGTGTCGGTGGCGCGGGCCAGCAGCGTGTACGTCCCTGGAGTCGACGGCCGCCAGTCGGTGGACCAGCGGACCCAGCCCGCGCGGTGCGGGGCGTCGTGCAGCCGGGCCCGGAGCCAGGTCGCACCGCCGTCGGTACTCACGTCGACACGGACGACGCCACCGGTGCCGGACCAGGAGCGGCCGGTGAGGTGGTGGTCGGTGCCCGCCGGGAGCGTCGCGTTCCAGCCGAGCTCGAAGGCGCTCTTCAGCGTCTGGTGGGTGAGGGGTGCGCTGCCGCCCTCGGGATACGCGTCGCCGAACAGCCGGTAGAAGTCGGTGTTCCAGGGCGAGTAGAGCGGCTGGTCGGCGACTTCGATGTCCCCGACCCACTTGATGGACGCGATGCCGACCCAGGAAGGTACGAGCAGGCGCACCGGGTGACCGTGGTCCGGCGGCAGTGGTTCGCCGTTCATCTCGTACGCGAGCAGTACGTCGTCCAGCGCCTTCGACAGCGGCAGCGGGCGGCGCACATGACCGAGGTTGGTGCCGTCCGCGGTGACGTACTCGGCGTCGAGGCCGCGGGGCAACACGTCCACGGCGCGACGGGTGAGCCCAGCCCTGTTCAGGACTTCGGCCAGCCGTACGCCCTTCCAGCGCGCCGTGCCGATCGCGCCCAGCGTCCACGACGTGCCGGTGACCGTCTGGCCCTGCTGCGTCGTGAAGAGGCTACGGCCGTTGCCCGCGCACTCCACGAACGCGCTCCGGGTCGTGACCGGCAGCCGCTTCAGCTCTTCGAGCGTGAACTCGACGGGTTCCGGGCGGGCGAGGCCGTCTCCCCAGACGGTCAGCTTCCACGTCTCGGCATCGAGGACGGGGGTGGCGGTGTGGTTCCGTACGAAGAAGTGGTCGATGGGCGTGTGATAACCGGTTCCGGCGAGGGCCGCGAACTTGGTCTCGGCGTTGGTCCCGCGAATCGTGAACCAGTCGTCGGGGAGCGGCTTGACGATGCCCGCCGCGGTGGCGGTGGTCCCCGTCGCGGCCACCGCCGGCCCGGCGAACGCGGCTGGCGCGGCCGCCGTGAGTCCGGCCGCGGCCAGCAGTCTGAGCATGTCGCGGCGGGCAACACCGTCGGCACGGGCGTCGCCGGCGAGCCACTGACGGAGTCTGCGGCGGTCGTAGCCGGATTCGGAGGTGGATGCGGGGTGGGGCATGGAAGGGCCTGCCTTTCGGAAGCTGGAGCCGGGCGGCGAGGGGCGGGGCTCGGCGATGCGGCCGTGCGTGGAGGACGGCGCTGCGGGGACGGGGACGCCGGAACCAAACCGGGCTACGGCGTCGGCCACACGATCGCGGCGCAGGTGACGCGGGCCGCATGGGCCGCGTGACGGGCGAGGTGACGAGGATCAGCGACAACGACCGCGCGACAGCAGCGCGCGGGACCGCGGAGCGGGGTGGTGGATGCCGAGGATCATGCGCGCCATGGTACGAGGCGGCGGCTCAACTCGCGGGGGAATTCGGTCAGTCGGGGGCGGGTCCGACGTCGTGACGGTTCCGGGGGGGCGCGGGGCTCGGTCCGGCGGGCCTCGGCACCTGTACGCCGGTGGGCGACCGGGGTGCCTCAGGTCGCGCGGGCGCGGGCGCCGACGAGCAGTGCGCGGGTCTTGGCCAGTAGGCCTCCGCACGCTCATGCGCCGCTCGGTACGCCTCGGCGCGTCAGGTGTCGTCCGGTGTGCCGAGGCCGGTGAGGGCTCCGACCGGGTCGAGGTCGGGGGTGCCTCGGGGCCACCAGTCGTCGCGGCCCGGTTCGGACTCGTACGCGTACCAGAGGCCGTTGTGGCCGAGGCGGAGTTGGGCGTGGCCACGGGGGTGGGTGAGGTGATTGCGCCAGGGGCGGAAGGCGGGGAGGTCGGCGGCGAGGAGGAGCGGCCGGGCTCGGTCGAAACGGCCCGCCGGCGGATCCCAGGGCTCCTCCAGCACACGGAGCCCCTCGAAACCGCCCTGCCGCCACGCGGCGACCGCCCGCGCCAGGTCAGCCGGGGTACGCCCCGTCGCGGAGGCGAGCGAGGAGTAGAGGGCGCGGGTCGCGGCGGTGAGGCCGGAACCGGGCCGGGCCGCGGCGATGCGCACCGCGTCCTGCCAGAGCGTCAGCTCCGCCACCGGATCGCGACCCGTGGTGAGCAGCGCGTGCGCGCGGGCAGCCGCGTCGGTGGCCAACTGGTCGAGCGCGAACGGGTCAGGGCCCCCCGGCGCGCCCGGGTAGGTCGGCGGCTGCTCGGGGTGCGCGGGCGGTGGCAACGGCGCGGGGAGCGGTGGCAGTGTGCGGCGCGCGAGGGCGTCTCGGGCGCGTACGCCGGGGAGGGGGGCCGGCTCCTGTTCCTGGGCGGCGCGGGCCGCGCGGGCGGCGTTGCGCCGGGACAATTCGTCGAGCAGCTCGCGTTCGCCGCGGCCGCGCAGCAGGAGAAGGACGAAGGGGTCTTCGTCCAGGAGACGTGCCGTCTGGTAGCAGAGGGCGGCCGCGTGCTTGCAGGGGTGCCCGGAGTCGGGGCAGCTGCAGTGCGGTTCGAGCTCGCCGGGGCCGGGCAGCAGCGGGACCCCGCACTCCGCGAGCGACTTGGGCATCTCCTTGTCGAGCAGCGCGGCGATGTGCCCGGGCCGCTCGGCGGCCGCGTCCAGGAAACGGTCCCAGTCACTGTCGGACCGTGTCCGCACGCTGACCTGCACGCGGTACGGCCGCGGGCGGCTCCCGTGAACGTACGCGAGCACGAGCCCCGGCGTGACCGTGATCGCGTCCACATGCCCGTGCCCGGCGTACACCCGCCCGCGCGCCAGCCGCGCCGCGTCCAACGCCCCTTCCTCCAGGGCGCTCACCCATGCGTTCCCCCACCACGTCTCCGCGAAGGAGTCCGCCCCCGACACCCGCGCCGGGAAGGCAGGGAAGGTCCGGCGCAACTCCCCGTCCCGCCCTGGCGATCCCATGGACCGAGGGCGGCGGCCGACCGGTCCCGAGGCCCGCTCCGGTCCGGACGACGCCGAGAGCGCGCTCCGCCGGTCCGGCCCGGGATACGGCGGAGGCACGGCCCGCTGCTCGGAGCCGGGATACGACGAAGGCTGGCCGCCAGGGTTCGCGTCGGACGGGGACCCGGCCCGCGCGGGGCGAGGTCCGAAAGACGCCTCGTCGTCCTCACCGGCCCGCGCGAACCGCGCACCCAAGATCACCTCCCCGACGCCCCCAGGCCGCACCGAGCGCCGCCCCAGTGACGCCTCATCCTCCTCGCCCGGCCGCCCGAACCGCGTACCCGAGACGCCCTCCCCCGCCCCGGGACGCACCGAGCGCCGCCCCAGTGACGCCTCATCCTCCTCGCCCGGCTGCCCGACCCGCGTACCCGAGGTCGACGCTTCCGGCTCCTTGGACCGGGCAGGACGCGTGTCCAAGGAGTCCTCGCGGGTGATCCCGGGATGCGTGGAGCCCGTGCCCAGCACCTCCTGCGCCGCGTCCCCGAGCCGGACCGGGGGCGCGTCCGAGGCCGCCTCGTGCGGGGCGCCCCCGAGCGCGGACCGGCGCCCGCGCGCCTCGCCTTCGGTGCGCCCCGGGCGCCCCGTGGAGGAGGCGTCGCTCGGAGCCACGTCGGCGGGCAACTCGAAGGCCCCGGCGAGCAGATCCCGTACGTCACGGACCCGGGGGCCCTGATCCTGGCTTGGTCGAGCCCCGGAACCGGTCGGCTCGGCGGATCGGCGGCCCGCCTCAACTGCCTTGCCCCCGGCGGACACCGCGCCGGTCGCCCACTCGGCTCCAGCGTCCGGTACCTCGGTGTCCTCGGCCCCCGCCCGCGTCCGCGGCCGCCGTGCCTCGTCCCGCGCCGCGCGCAACGCCTCGCGCGCGATGTCACCGGGACGTGCACCTCCTGAGGCCCCTTCAGCAGGACGGCGGCTCACCGGGGTGCTCTCCGTCTCGTCGTCTGCTCGCACCGAGCCTGTTTCGCCGGTCCCGTCGGCCCCGGCGGCCCCACCGGCCCCGCCGGACACCGGAGGCGACGCGGCGGCATCGGCGCTCGACGGCCTCCCCGCGCCCGTCGCCCGCCGCAAGGCCTCGCGAGCCGCGTCGCCCGGCCGCGCTCCGGACGAGGCCCCGGCGTCGGTCGATGTATCTGCCGGTCCGCGCGCGGAGCGGCGCTCCGGCCGGTCGTCGGCGGGCTCGGCCGCCCACCCCTCACGCTCCCGTGCCGCCCGCAGCGCCCGACGGGCCGCATCGGCGGGACGCGACCGCCCGGTCTCCTCGCCCCGGCCCCCGGAACCCAGCCGTTCGATTCCCTCGTCCCCGTCGCCAGGACCCAGTCGCCCACTGCCCTCGGCACGCGACCGCCCGGTCACCTCGCCCGGGCCGCCGGAACCCAGGCCGTCCATGTCGCTCTCCGCACCGTTCACGCGGACCTCCGCAGGGACACCAGGTCGGACAGCTCGCGGTCCGTCAGTTCTGTCAGGGAGGACTCGCCGGAGCCGAGGATCGCGTCGGCCAGTGCGCGCTTCGCTTCGAGCATCTCGGCGATGCGGTCCTCCACCGTGCCCTCGGTGATGAGGCGGTGGACCTGGACGGGCTGGGTCTGGCCGATGCGGTAGGCACGGTCGGTGGCCTGTTCCTCGACCGCGGGATTCCACCAGCGGTCGAAGTGCACGACGTGCCCGGCGCGGGTGAGGTTCAGGCCGGTGCCCGCGGCCTTGAGGGAAAGCACCAGGACCGGGGTCGCACCGCTCTGGAAACGGTCCACCATGCGTTCCCGGTCGGCCACCGGTGTGCCGCCGTGCAGAAGCTCCACGGGGACGGCGCGCGCGGCGAGGTGGGCGGTGATCAGGCGACCCATGCCCACGTACTGCGTGAAGACCAGTGCCGAACCGTCCTCGGCGAGCAGCGTGTCCAACAGCTCGTCGAGCAGGGCGAGTTTGCCGGAGCGGGTGGTCGGTCCGTGGGCGGCGGCTCGCGCGTCCTCCTTCAGGTAGAGCCCCGGGTGGTTGCAGATCTGTTTGAGCGAGGTGAGGAGCTTCAGGACCAGGCCCCGGCGCGCGATGCCGCCGGCGGTCTCGATCGCGAGCATCGACTCCCGGACCACCGCCTCGTAGAGGGAGGCCTGTTCCCGCGTCAGGGGAACCGGGTGATCCGTCTCCGTCTTGGGCGGAAGCTCGGGGACGATCCCGGGGTCCGACTTCTTGCGGCGGAGCAGGAAGGGGCGGATCAGCCGGGCCAGTCGGGACACCGCCTCCTCGTCCTCGCCGTTCTCCACCGCGCGCGCGTGCCGGGCGCGGAAGGACTTGAGGGGGCCGAGCAGGCCGGGGGTCGTCCAGTCCAGCAGGGCCCACAGTTCGGAGAGGTTGTTCTCCACGGGGGTGCCGGTGAGCGCCACGCGCGCGGGGGACGGGATCGTACGAAGGGCCTTCGCCGTCGCCGAGTACGGGTTCTTGACGTGCTGTGCCTCGTCCGCGACGACCATGCCCCACCGCTGCTGGGCGAGTCGCGGCGCGGTGGACCGCATCGTGCCGTACGTGGTGAGGACAAAGCCGCCGTCGAGGTCGTCAAGTGTGCGGTCGGGGCCGTGGAAGCGACGCACGGGGACACCGGGCGCGAAACGGACGATCTCCCGCTGCCAGTTGCCGAGCAGCGACGCCGGGCAGACCACAAGAGTCGGCTCGCTGCGGGCCCGCCGCAGATGCAGCGCGATGAGGGTGACGGTCTTGCCGAGCCCCATGTCGTCGGCGAGGCAGCCGCCGAGACCGAGGGAGGTCATGAGGTCCAGCCAGGCGAGGCCACGGAGTTGGTAGTCCCGGAGCCGGGCCTGGAGGGCCGGTGGCGGCTGAACGGGTGTCACGCCCGCCGTCAGGCGGTCGCGCAGCGCGGCCAGCGCGCCGACCGGCACCGCCTCGACCGTCTCGCCGTCGACCTCGGCGCTGCCGGTGAGCGCGACGGACAGGGCATCCACCGGGTCGAGCAGGCCCAGCTCCCGTTTGCGGGCCTTGCGGACGAGGGCCGGGTCGACGAGCACCCACTGGTCGCGCAGCCGGACGATCGGGCGGTGGGCCTCGGCCAGGGCGTCCATCTCGGCGTCGCTGAGCGGATCTCCGCCGAGGGCCAACTGCCAGCGGAACTGGAGGAGTTCCTCGCTCTCGAAGAACCCGGTGCCATCGGTCGCCGAGCCGGGTGCGGGCCGTACGACTGCCGCCGCGCTCAGGTCGTGGGCGAGGTCACGGGGCCAGTGCACGGCGACTCCGGCCGCGCCGAGGCGGGTCGCCGCGACCCCGAGCAGATCGGACAACTCCTCCTCGGACAGGGCGAGTACATCGGGCACGTCCTGTTCCGACAGCCGGTCCAGCGGTGGCCAGATACGGGCCGCGCGGCGCACGGCCAGGGCCGCGTCGACGCGCGCGCGGGGGCCGAAGGTCGCGTCGGCCTCCCCCGCCCACAGCGCCGTCGCGTCCACGACGAGGGTGGGGTCGGCGAGGCTGTGCACCTGGACGACGGCCGCGCCCGCGCGACGGGCCCCCTCGCCGTCGTCGAAGAGCTGGTAGGCGGACAGGTCCAGGCGCAGCGAGATCCGGACGCCCGCGTCCATGCCCGCGGCGACCTCGGCGGCCCAGTCGTGCGCGCCGGGCAGCCGCTGCGGCTCGCTCGCCGCGAAGGGCCTCCCGGAGGTGTAGGGGGCGGCCGGCGTGCGTGGCAGTGTGTCGGCGACCGCGTCCAGGAAGGAGCGCATCAGTGCTTCCGGTTCGGGGAGCCGCAGCGGGCCCTTGCCGGGCAGCGGAACGGCGTGTCCCTCGTACGGGAGCGCCGTGGCCACCGCCCTGAGGTGGGCGATGTCGTCCGGGTCCAGCGGGCCGGCGCGCCAGGCGTCGAGACCGTCGGGTGTCAGTCCCGGCAGCAGCCGCCCGCGCGCGACGAGTCGCAGGGCGTGCAGCGCGGCGGCGCCCCAGCAGGCCGTGGCGGGATGCGCGGCGGGATCACGGCGCGCCCCGGCCAGCAGGGGCAGGGCTTCGCCGATGGGCAGGGTCACCGCGGGGACGGTGCCTCGGCGGACTCCGGGGCCGTGCGGTCGTACGACCGTCAGCTCGGTGCGGTCAGCCGACGCCGCACCTTCAACAGACCCGCCCGACGCCATGCCCTCGACAAGCTCACCCGAGGGCAGCGGCTCCCCCGCCGGGTCCCAGAAGGCGACCCGCCCCTCGCGCGGCAGCGGCGCGGGCAGGAAGACGGCGGCGAGCCGCACGGACACCGCCCGCGCGGGATGCGCCCCTGTGGGAAGCGCACGCGCGGAGAGCGACCGCTCGGCCACCGAGTCCACCCCGTCCCCCATACGCCCGGTCACCTCCCGCCCCTCAGTCGAATCAGTTGTCTTCGACTCTACGGGCGGGGTCTGACAATCGGCCTCGGCGGCCACGCCGAGCGGCTCCGGGACCGGTCAGGGAATGGTGCGCGAGACCACGTACACCATGGGGTGCCCGGGCTCGGACCCGTTCACGACGATGTCCTGGGTGGGCGCCGGGTCCTTCTGTTCGTGTACGAGGCCCGACCAGGGGCCGGGTCCGGTGAACTCCCAGCCGACGACCTTCTGGTTGCGGTCGCTGACGGTGATGTCGTTCTTCTTCAGCGCGGCCCGGCTGGTGCCCACGCCCGCGAGGAACTTGTCGAGGCCCGCGTCGGTGGTGCCGAACTGCACGTACAGGCGGCTGGTCTTCCAGTTGTTCGTCTCGTAGTAGGCGACGTCGGTGGAATTGTCGGGGACGGGCACCTGGTAGAGGCGGCGCTGGACGCGTGACGGCCAGCCCGAGGTGAGGCCGGTCGCCGAGTACTTCTCCTCCTTCTGCTTGCCGCTGTCGCGGCTCTGGTTGGCGGAGATCACCAGGTAACCGGCCGGGACGCCGATGAGCAGCACGATGATCAGCAGTGTCAGGGCGCGGCGGCGGACCTTGTGGCGCGGATCCTCCGAGGGCCGCTGCGGCTCGTCCGGCGGCGACGCCTGGCGCGGCAACGAGGGCGTCACAGCGACCCCTGGGTCGTACGACGCGTCTCGGTGAAGCGCTCGTACCGCTCGTAGCGCTCCACCCGGCGCCGCTTGGCGCGGCGGAAGCGGCGGGCGACGAGGCGGGCGAGGTCGGCCGCGCCGACCATGCCGGCCTCGGGGCCGAGCTGGGCGCGGGCGATCCGGGCCTCGGGGCGGTAGCCGCGCCCTGTGAGGTGCCTGCGGAACGCGTCGCGCGCCGGACCGATCAGCAGGTCGTCGGCCGCGCTGACGCCGCCGCCGATGACGAAGCAGGAGGGGTCGAGGGCGGCGGCCAGGTTGGCGATGCCGACGCCGAGCCACTGGCCGATGTCCTGGAGCAGCTCGATGCACATGGCATCGCCCTCACGGGCCAGCTCAGTGATCAACGGGCCGGTGATGTCGCCGATGTTGCCCTTGACGTGCTCGATGATCCCGTACGCGACCGGGGAGTCCGCGGCGGCGAGTTCGCGGGCCTCGCGGACCAGCGCGTTGCCGGAGCTGTACTGCTCCCAGCAGCCGCGGTTGCCGCACGGGCAGCGGTGGCCGCCGGGGACCACCTGCATATGGCCGAACTCGCCCGCGACTCCGAACTTGCCGCGCTTGACCTGGCCGTCCTCGAGGATCGCGCCGCCGATACCGGTGCCGAGCGTGATCATGACGAGGTGGTCCTCGCCACGCCCCGCGCCGAAGCGCCACTCGGCCCAGGCGGCGGCGTTGGCGTCGTTGTCGACCAGGACGGGGACGGCGAGGCGGCTTGAGATGCGGTCCCGGAGGGGCTCGTTGCGCCACGACAGGTGCGGGGCGAACAGGATGCGGTTGCGCTCCGCGTCGACCCAGCCCGCCGCGCCGATGCCGACGGCGTGCACGTCGTGCCGGTCGGAGAGGTCCAGGACCAGCTCGACGATGGTGTCCTCGACGACCTTGGGGCTCTTGGACTTGTCCGGCGTCTCGGCGCGGACCTTCTCCAGGATGTTGCCGTCGGCGTCCACGACGCCCGCCATCACCTTCGTGCCGCCGATGTCGATGCCGACGGTGGGGACGCGGGGCGCCGTGAGGTGGGAACGGCGCTCACGCGTGCCCACGGTCCGCAGGACGGTGGCCCGCGCGGAGCCGCGGTGTGCGAGGTCGCGGTAGGTGCTCATCGGGCCGATTCTGCCTTACGCCCCGGCGGGGCTGCACTGTGGGAGCTTGCTGCCGCCAGTGCGCTGCGGGCCGCCTGCGGCTGCTCGCACCCGGCCCGCTGCACTGTGGGAGCTTGCCGCCGCCAGTGCGCTGCGGGCCGCCTGCGGCTGGTCACACCCGGCCCGCTGCACTGTGGGAGCTTGCTGCCGCCAGTGCGCTGCGGGCCGCCTGTGGCTGGTCGCACCCGGCCGCGGAGCCGCACAATGTCACGGCCCCGGGGCCCTTAAGGGGCGCGTTCCAGCTCGTGGCGCAGATCGTCCAGCTCGCTTCCCCCCGCCATCTGGCGGGTCAGCTCGTCCAGGGTGATCTCGTCACGCGCGTTGCTGCTGAACATCGTGCCGCGCTTCAGGAGGACGAAGCGGTCGCCCACCAGGTACGCGTGATGCGGGTTGTGGGTGATCAACACAACACCCAGTCCGGCGTCCCGTGCGGCGGCCACATATTTGAGGACCACACCGGACTGCTTCACACCGAGGGCCGCGGTGGGCTCGTCGAGGACGAGGACCTTGGCGCCGAAGTAGACGGCGCGGGCGATCGCCACACACTGGCGCTCGCCGCCGGAGAGGGTGCCGATCGGCTGGTCGACGTCACGGAGGTCGATGCCCATGCGCAGGAGTTCCGCGTGGGTCGTCCGGCGCATGAAGTCGACGTCCATGCGCTTGAAGGGGGCGACGCCCTTACGCGGCTCGGAACCGAGGAAGAAGTTCCGCCAGACCGGCATCAGCGGGACGACGGCGAGGTCCTGGTAGACCGTGGCGATACCGCGGTCCAGGGCATCGCGCGGCGAGCCGAGGCGGGTCTCCGCGCCCTCGATGCGCAGCGTGCCCGCGTCGTGCTGGTGGCGGCCCGCGATGATCTTGATGAGGGTGGATTTGCCCGCGCCGTTGTCGCCGAGCACACAGGAGATCTCCCCCGCGTGGACTTCCAGCGAGACGCCTTCGAGGGCGCGGATGTTGCCGTAGTACTTGCTGACGTCGTCGAGCTCGACGAGCGCCGTACGTTCCGTGGCGGTCGAGTCGGTCATCATGTCCGCGTCCGTCGTCACTTCGTCGCCTCCGCGCGCTTGCGGACCCAGTGGTTGAGCAGGGTCGCGAGGAGCAGCATCACTCCCAGGAAGAACTTGAACCAGTCCGGGTTCCACTCGGCGAACACGATGCCCTTGCTCACCATGCCGAAGATCAGTGCGCCGACCGCCGCGCCGACCGCGGAGCCGTAGCCGCCGGTGATCAGACAGCCGCCGATGACGGCCGCGATGATGTAGATCAGCTCGTTGCCGACGCCCTCGCCGGACTGTACGACGTCGAACGAGAACAACAGGTGCTGGCCGGAGATCCAGGCGCCGAAGGCGACGCCCATGTAGAGGCCGATCTTGGTCTTGTCGACCGGGACGCCGACCGCGCGGGCCGCTTCCTCGCCGCCGCCGACGGCGTAGATCCAGTTGCCGACGCGGGTGCGCAGCAGGATCCAGGTGGCCACGGCGACCAGGGCCAGCCACCACAGGATGGTGATCTTGAAGTCGACGCCGCCGATGGTGAGCGTCGAGGCGAAGACGTCCTGGGCGGAGGAGAAGCCCTCCATGTCGGCGATCGACTTCGTGGAGACGGTGCCGCTGATCAGCTTGGTGAAGCCGAGGTTCATGCCGGTCAGCATGAGGAACGTGCCGAGCGTGATGATGAAGCTCGGCGGGTCGGTGCGGGTCAGCATGACGCCGTTGAAGACGCCGATGGCGAGCGTGACGAGCAGCGAGACGAAGACGCCGACCCACACGTTCGCGGTCATCTGGTAGCTGAACATCGAGGAGATCAGCGCGGAGCTGGTCACCATGACGCCCGCCGAGAGGTCGAATTCGCCGCCGATCATCAGCAGCGCGACCGGTACGGCCATGATGCCGATGGTCGACGAGGCGTACAGGACCGTGCTCAGGCTCGGCGCCCGCACGAAGCTGTCCGCGAAGAGCGCGAAGAAGACGAAGACCGCGATCGCGCCGACCACCGAGCCGAGCTCCGGGCGGCCCATGAGCTTGCGCAGCGGCGAGGTCTTCAGCAGGCGCTCGTCGGTCTTGGTGCCCGGCGACGGCGCGGGCGCGGGTGCCGTGGTGCTCATCGGGTCCCCCGCTTCGCGTAGTCCTCGAGCGCGCCGGCCTGGTCCTTGGTGATGATCTGCGGCCCGGTCAGGACCGGCTTGCCGCCGCCGAGGGTGTCGGCGTTGTACTTGTAGAGCCAGAGCAGGTCGATGGCCTCGTAACCCTGGAGATAGGGCTGCTGGTCGACGGCGAAGCCGAGGGTGCCGGCCTTGAGCTCCGCGGCCACCTTCTCGTTCAGGTCGAAGGTGTCGATCTCGGCCTTGCTGCCCGCGTCCTTCTTGGCCTTGACCGCGGTGTCCGCGAAGGGCGCGCCGAGCGTGACGACGGAGTCGATGGACTTGTCCGCCTGCAGCTTGGCGCCGATGGAGGCCTGTACGTCGGGCATGCTGGTGCCCTGGACGTAGAGATTCTGCACGGTGCCGTCGAAGGTCTTCTTGATGCCTGCGCAGCGCTGCTCGTGGCCGACGTTGCCCTGCTCGTGCAGGATGCACAGCGCCTTCTTGCGGCCCCGCTTGTTCAGCTCGTCGCCGACCGCCTCACCGGCGATCGTCTCGTCCTGTCCGATGTGGGTGAGCGCGCCGAACGCCTTGGACTCCTCGGAGCCGGAGTTCACCGTGATCACGGGGATGCCGGCCTTCCGGGCGCGCGCGACGGCGGCCTTCATCGCGTCGGGCTTGGCGAGCGTGACGATGATGCCGTCGACCTTCTTGTCGACCGCGGCGTCCACGAGCTGCGCCTGCTGCTGCGCCTCGGCGTTGTGCGAGTACAGGAAGTTGATGTTGTCCTTGACGGCGGCCTGCTTGGCGCCGCTCTGCACGATGTCCCAGAAGGTGTCGCCGTCGCCCGAGTGGGTGATCATGGCGAAGGTCCACCTGGGCGTGTTCACCGCGGCCCTGCCCTGGGCCGCCGCCGCCTTGCGGGCGTCCTCGGCCCGCTTCCCGCCGGTGCTGCTGCATCCCGCGAGGGACACCCCCAGCGCCCCTGCGAGCGCGATGCTTACCCAGGTCCGAGTCCGTGCCACGAGGCCGTGCCCTTCTTGCCGTGCTCCTTGGTCGCCGGGCCCTGCGGATCGGCCCGGCGGGCCCTTCCGTAGGCCCTTTCGGGGCCGGCGTCTCACCGGCCCAAACGCCCAAGTATCAATCACGGGGATCATGCACCCCACCAGCGGGTCCCGCGCGCGTGAGCGCGCCGGGTGGGGGTACGTCCGTTCCGGTCGCGGCGGCTGCGACGGCCGGCGCATTTCACGACCGCGACGTCAGGGCACCGGACTACAGGGGGCTTCAGGGTCGTACGAGGAGCTGGAACTCGAAGGAGTAGCGCGAGGCGCGATAGATGTGGGAGCCGAACTCGACGGCGCGGCCGGTGTCGTCGAAGGTCGTGCGCTGCATGGTGAGCAGGGGCGCGCCGGCCGGCTCGCCGAGCCGCTCGCCCTCCTCCACGGTGGCCGCGCGGGCGCCGACGGACTGACGGGCGCTGTGCAGCGTGATACCCGCCGTGCGCATCAGCCGGTACAGCCCGGTCGCCTCCATCCGCTCGCTGTCCAGCTCCAGCAGGTCGGGGGGCAGGAAGTTGCGGAGGTACGCCATCGGCTCGCCGTGGGCCAGGCGCAGTCGCTCGACGCGGTGTACGTCGCCGCCCTCCGGCACGCCCAGCGCGGCCGCGACCTCGGCGGACGCCGGTTCGACGGCGTTGACGAGCACGTGAGTGGCCGGGCGCTGGCCCGCCGATTCCAGGTCGTCGTAGAGGCTGCTGAGCTCCAGCGGGCGCTTGACCTGGCTGTGCACGACCTGGGTACCGACTCCGCGGCGCCGCACGAGCAGACCCTTGTCGACGAGGGACTGGATGGCCTGGCGGACCGTGGGCCGGGACAGGCCGAGCCGCGCGGCGAGCTCGATCTCGTTGCCCAGCAGGCTGCCCGGGGTCAGCGCTCCGTGCTCGATCGCGGCCTCCAGCTGCTGGGACAGCTGGAAGTAGAGCGGGACCGGACTGCTGCGGTCGACGCTGAGCTGGAGCGACACGGTCGGATCCACATCTGGTTTCGGCACGGCCCGAGCGTAGCTCCGGGAGATGTTGACGGGAAGTCGTGAAGTTCGATTGTCCGGACAAACCATTGACATGGTGTGGGCTCGGCCCTCAGTTTGTTCCCATGCGCATCGGACTTATCGGAGCGGGTCGTATCGGTACATTCCACGCGACCACTCTCAGCCGTCACCGTGAGGTCGGCGGCTCCCTCATCGTCACGGACGCGGACACCGCGCGGGCCCATCAGCTGGCGGACCGGCTGGGCGCGACGGCGGCGCCCAGCGTGAACGAGATCTTCACCTGGGGCGTGGACGCCGTGGTCATCACGGCGGCGACGTCGGCCCACGCCGAACTGATCGGTCGGGCAGCACGCTCCGGGCTCCCCGTCTTCTGCGAGAAGCCCATAGCGCTCGATCTGCCGGGCACGCTGACCGCGCTGGCCGAGGTCGACGCCGCCGGAACAGTTCTGCAGCTGGGCTTCCAGCGCCGCTTCGACGTGGGCTACACGGCAGCGCGCGAGGCGGTGCGGTCGGGACGGCTCGGCCGGCTGCACACGGTCCGGGCGATGACGTCCGACCAGTCGCCGCCCCCGGCCGGCTATCTGCCGCTCTCCGGCGGGCTCTACCGCGACTGCCTGATCCACGACTTCGACGTCCTGCGGTGGGTCACCGGCCGCGAGATCGTCGAGGTGTACGCGGCCGGGTCGGACGCCGGGCCCGCGATGTTCCGCGCGGCGGGCGACATCGACACCGCCGCGGCCGTGCTCACCTTCGACGACGGGACGCTCGCCACGGCGACGGCCACCCGGGTGAACGGCGCGGGCTACGACGTCCGCATGGAACTCGCCGGCGAACTGGACCAGATCGCCGTCGGACTGGACGACCGTACGCCGATCGCCTCCACCGAACCGGCCGGGCCGCCGCCCGCCGACAAGCCGTGGATGGGCTTCCTGGAGCGCTTCGGCCCCGCCTACGAGGCCGAACTCGCCGCCTTCGTCGAGGTGGTCCGCGGCGAGCGCGCCAACCCGTGCGACGGCCGGGAGGCCCTGCAGGCGCTGCGCATCGCCGAGGCCTGCGAGCTGTCGCGACGGGAGCGGCGCCCGGTGCGGCTCGCGGAGATCTTGGGCGGACGGGACTGAGACCGCTCAGCGCCCGTCCCCCTCAAGAAGCCCGGCGTCGTACGTCAACAGGGCGATCTGTACCCGGTTGTTGAGGTCGAGCTTGGCGAGGATGCGCGAGACGTGCGTCTTGACCGTGGCGACGCTCATGAACAGCTCGGTGGCGATCTCGGCGTTGGAGCCGCCCCGTCCGACCGCGACGGCGACCTCGCGCTCGCGGTCGTTCAGGGCGGCCATCCGCGTACGGGCACCGGAGCGGCGGGTGTCGAGCGCGGAGCCGGCGGCGTGCTCCATCAACTGGCGGGTGACCGCGGGTGACAGCACGGGATCGCCGGCCGCGACGCGCCGCACCGCGGCCAGGATCTCCGCGGGCGGGGTGTCCTTCAGTACGAACCCGGCCGCGCCCGCGCGCAGCGCCCGCAGCACCTGGTCGTCGGCGTGGAAGGTGGTCAGGACCACGATCTGCGGCGCCTCCCTGCGGGCACGCAGCCGTTCTGTGGCCGTGAGGCCGTCGACCGCCGGCATGCGGATGTCCATGAGGACGACGTCGGGTCTGGTGCGGTCCACCAGCGCCTCCACCTCGTCGCCGTCGGCGGCCTCACCGACGATCTCGATGTCGTCGGCGCCGCCCAACATGAAGGACAGGCCGGCTCGCACCAGGGGGTCGTCGTCGACGAGGAGCAGTCGGATCGCGGTCATGGGGCCCACCTAACCAGGTCGGCCGCCCACGGTCAGGACGCCTGGGTACTTGGGGTCTCCGCCCCCAAGTACCCGCTCCTCAAACGCCGGAGCGGCTGAAAACCTCTAGCCCGTCCGGCGTTTGAGGACGAGCGCGAAGCGCGATACGGGGGGCCTGGGGGGGCGGAGCCCCCCCAGATACGGGACGGGTAGGGGCGGAGGGGGCGAAAACCCCGCCGTCACCCGGCCCACGGCAGCCACGCCCGCACTCGGAACCCGCCGTCCTCCTCGGCCCCGTGCTCCAACCGGCCCCCCGCCAGCGTCGCCCGCTCCGTCAGGCCGATCAGCCCCTGCCCCGAGCCGGGGACGCGAGGGACGTCCCCGGGGGGCGCGGGATTGCGGACCGTCACGGTGAGGCCGTCGCCGACGGCACCCCGGACCGTCACCGTCACCTCCGCCCCCGGCGCATGCTTGCGGGCATTCGTCAAAGCCTCCTGAGCGATGCGATACGCGGTCCGCCCGACGGACGCGGGCACGGCGGCCGGATCGGCGACGCGGTTGTCGAGGACGACCTTCATGCCCGCCGAGCGGGACTCGGCGACCAGCGCGTCGAGCGCGGCGAGCGTCGGCAGCGGCCGCCCCGCGTCGTCGGAGTCCCCGGCCCGCAGCACCCCGATGATCTCCCGCAGGTCCTGCAACGCCTCGTGCGCGCTCTCCCGGATGACCCCGGCCGCCCGCGCGACCTCCTCCCGGGACGCGTCCGGCCGGAACTCCAGCGCCCCCGCGTGCACGCTCAGCAGCGTGAGCCGGTGCGCGAGCACGTCGTGCATCTCGCGCGCGATGGCCTCGCGCGCGAGCCGCTGGGCCTGCTCGGCCCGCAGCGCCGCCTCCGTCTCGGCCCGCCGCGCCCGCTCCCGCAGGCTCAGCATGAGCTGACGCTTGGACCGTACGAACATGCCCCAGCCGACCACCGTCGCGGTGAGCAGCGCTGTGACGCCGACCGCCGCCGCGTACGGCAGATCGGGGTCGGGCCGCAGCCAGAAGAAGACCGGAATCAGCGCGAGCGAGACACCGGCCAGCCAGCCCACGTACTTGAAGGGCCGGTGCACGGCGAGCGTGAAGAGGGCGACCATGCCCGCGCCGCCCGCGGTGTTCGAGACCAGTCCGACGGGAACCATCGCCACCGCGAGCCCGAGCGGCAGGCGGCGTCGCAGCCAGACCGCCGCGCAGGCGAGCGCGCCGAGCCACTGGTCCGTGACGGCCAGGCCGTGCGGGGTGTTCGGGTCGTGGGTCAGCGTGTTCGCGGCGGCCAGCCCGATGACGATGGCCAGCAGGAAGAACCCGAAGTCGACGATCCAGTCACGCAGGGTGCGACGCGGCCGTCCGGAGCGGTCCCTGCGGTCGGTGTCGGGATCCAGCTCGGCGACCACGGCCGAAGGCAGCAGCCACCGTCGCCCCGGCAGAGCCCGCACCGGCGCCGTCAGCCTTTCCGGCGAAGGCGGCACCTCGTGCGCCGCGGTCGCCGTCTCCCGCGCTTCGTGCCCCGGACTGTCACCACTCACGGTCGACGAATCTACGCAGGCGCGCCCGCCGCCACTTCCCTTCGAGCGGGATCAGCGACCAAAGTCGCATCCCTTCAGACTTCGGTCGTACATGTCTCGCCCCGCGGCCGGTGAACGTGGGGGGGGCCGCGGGGCGAGGGTCATCACATGGAGCGGACGCGAGCGTCGCGATCAGCTGCGGATCGGCGGCCGATCAGCAGCCGATCAGCAGCCGAAGTCGATCAGCTTGAACGTGACGTAGTGATCCGAGGTGTAGTAGTCCTCCTGGTACTCCTCACCGGTCACGATGCGACGGGCGCCACGCGTCGAGGAGCCCGGCGTGATGACCGTGTACTCGTGGTAAATCTGCCGCACCTCTCTGACCTGGGCTTATGGAGGGTCGAAGCGGCTGTGACCTGCTAGGACGGGTTGCAGAGGCGATCGGAGGCAGTCAGAGGAAAACGCTCTGATTCGACCCCGGATCGACCCGGGCCGCTCGGAGGCAGTCAGAGGCGATCCCTCTGAAATTACCTTCGAGCGCCCGGAGTTGACCGGTGTCGATCAAATGCGACAACCTCGACGGCTCTCTTTTCCGACCTCGGTCGAGTTGTGATGGGGACGCCTGCCTCCACTCGGGGCCAGAAGCGCGAATTCTCAGGAACGGCAATCCTGGAGAATTCGCTGGCGCCGATGGAGGTCGGTTCCGGATACCACCCGTGGTTTTAGCGGGCCTGGGTGGCGTCCACGTCCTTGCGAGACGACCCCACAATGTCAGACAGCAACCAGCCACTCCTCCAACGACGCCCCACGCACCCTGGCGGCCCACTGGGCCTTTCCCAACTGCCGTCGGCCGCGGCCGATCTCGTCCTGCTGGGGGACCTCACCGGCCGCTACGCCACTGGCAGTTACAGCAGGCTCGGCTCCGACGGCCGCACCTTGGCCCTGCGAGAAGACCGTCAGGGCGCGGCCGAGCACGGCCACCGGATCACCGCGGCGATCGCCTGCCACATGGCCCGGGCAGGCGGCAATGTCGACCAGCTGACCCGGCTGCTGCTGCACCCCGAGCACGAAGGCGGTCGGCACGCCCGGCACATCATGCTGCGCTCCGGGCAGGCACGCGCCCTGGACTACATCCGCCGGGTGTGGGCCAGCGCGACGGCAGCCGTCAGCAGCACTACCGGGGTGGAGTCCCGCCAGCACGCCCACGAGGTTCTCGCCGCGCTGCGGGACCACATCGAGACGACGCCCTGGCGCGGGGAACGGGGACGAACCGCGCTGTGGGTACTGCGGGCGCATCTGAACTTCGCCGAGATCGCTGGCGGCCCCCTGCACCATGCCAGCGAGCGGCAGACCGCGGAGGAAGCAGGCGTCTCTCGTACGACGCTGCGGGTGGTCTACGAGACCGTCCTCAAACCGCGCGGCTGGCTGCGCCGACTGCGGGTCGGCCACGACCGGGAGGGCTCCACCTGGTACCTCGACCACGGCAGCACCCACCCGCACGGCGCCCTCGCTTCGTTGTCTCGTTTCCGGACCACTCAGTTCCCCCCCGACCCGGCACTTGAGGAGTGGCCCACCCCTGAGACAGCCACGACGGCCGACATCGACTCCACCGTCATCGCCCACCTGATGAGCCACGACGCCTTCGCCCACCACGGCCTCGGAAGCTCCGCCCTCATGATCATCGGCGCACTGCACGCCCGGCCCGGCCAGACCGTCGGTGAACTCGTCGGGACGGCGTCAGTGTCCCGTGCCACCGCCTACCGGGCCATGCGACGCCTGGCCGACCACGGCCTCGTCCACCGCACCGGAGAGACCTGGGCCCTCACCCCCCGTGCGCTGGAAGGCTTCGGCAACAGCCCTCTGGATGCTGTCACCGGCCCGCAGGAACGGCCGGCGCAGGGCTGGGACGAGGTCGCCCGGCGGCACGACACGACAGGCGTCGCAGCCCGGCGCAAGGCCCTTCACGCAGCCGAGCGCGCGGCCTACCGGCAGGCGCTGGAGCGGCTCGCGGAACACCGCAGCAAGGCCGTAGTGATCGTCCGCGACGGGTGCCAGGTCCTGGTCCCGGCACCCCGCCCGGACGAGATCCCGCCCACGTGGCACGCCCCCGGGGGATGCGTCCTCGACCCGGCTACCGGCCGCCCTACCGCCGACTGGCGCATCGCCACCGACGGACGCCTGATCCTCACCACCCCTGCCGACCAGCGCAGTTACGACGAGCTGGCCGCCGCCCATGCCGAAGCCCTCAGCGAATGGAACTCCGCCGCATGAACCCACAACCCCCTCCAACCAGCACCGCCGAGAGCCAAACCGTGACCCCTGAGTCCCTGCGCAAGCAGTACGAGTCCGGTGCGACGGTCGACGAACTCGTCGCCACCAGCGGCCTCTCCTACGGCACGGTCCTCAACCGGCTGCACGATGCCGGAACCGTGATGCGCACCTCCTGGCAGACCCGCAGAATGCGCGAGGACCCACAAGCGCGCCAACGTCTCGCGAGCCATCTTCGCGCCCTATACGACGATCACGGCGCAACCCTCACCGAACTCGCCGCAGCCGCGGGAGAGACGAGGCGTGCCGCGCGACGCCTGCTGATCGAGGCCGGCGGCACCGTGCGCACGACGCAGCAAACGCTGCGGATGCGCTCCGCAGCGCGTGCCGCCGAGCGGAAGAAGCTCGCGCTGTCTCTGCGGGCGCGATACGAGGCCGGAGCCACAGTCCCGGAACTCGCCGAGCAGTGCAACTACTCCGGTGCAACGGTCTACCGGCTCCTGCACGAGGCCAACACGCCCATGCGGCCCCGGCATCGCCACGGCCCGGCGAACCAGGCGAGGAAGAACGCATGAACGCCCCCGTCCTCGTCGGCGTTCCCAACCGTGGCCAGCGCATCAAGAGGCGGACCGTGCGCTATCCCGGCCGCAGCCCTGCGGCACGGGCACCCCCTTCGTCGACACCCAGCGGCCACTCGGACGTCGCTCCGCTCACTGACCCACAAAAGACAGCACACCTTCCAGTTTCAGGAGATCAAGCACACGTGAACGAGAACACCCGTCACAAGACCCTGGCCGAGGCCACAGCCCGCACCTGGGACGCCTTCGTGATCGTCGTCGGCATGCTCAAGGGCGGCACCGGCAAGACCACCTCCGCCTGGTTCATCGCCCTCTACTACGCCGTCGTCCTCCAACTGCCAACGCTGCTCCTGGACGCCGACGCGACCAGCCAGTCCGCCTACGACTGGTTCAAGGTCGCCAAGGCCGAGGGCTTCGAAATCCCGGAGAACCTGATGGTCGAGCGGTACCCCTTCGATGACATCGCCGAGTACATCCGTGAGAAGCGTGCCGAGTTCGGCGCGATCGTGGTCGACGCCGGCGGCGGTAGCGCGAAGCTGTTCCACGAGGCTGTTACCGAGGCGAACCGGCTAATCGTGCCGGTCGCCCCCACCAAGATCGAGCGCCGCAAGCTCGTGGCCACCTTCGACGAGGCCGAGCGCGCTGCCGCCCGCAACGAACGCGACGTCACCGCCCACGTGGTCCTGGTCAAGGCCGACGACCGCACCAGCCTGCCCCGCACCGCCAAGGACAAGCTGCTCGATCCCGTCAAGGGCGAGGGCATCGGCCCGGACCGCGACGAACCGTTCCCGCTCGCCCAGACCGTCATCCACTCCTGGGTGCACTACATGGAGGCCTTCGGCGAGATCCCGACCGAACTGAGCGAGTACGGCAGCCTGATGAAGGAGCTGACGGCATGACCGACCGTATGAAGCCCCCGGCCCGCCGAACCACCGGTCGCACCCTCGGCGGAGCCAAGAAGACGACCCCTCCTCCCCCTCCGCCAGCTGCCGAGCTCACCCCCGAGCAGTTCGCTGCCGAACGGGCGGCCGACCAGGGCGATGGCCGCCCCGCTGCCAACGAGTCGCAGGTTGAGCCCGCTCCTTCCACGGTCCCCGTCGAAGGGTCGGCGCAGGGCCGCACCGAGACCTCGCCCGAGGTGCTGGCCGCTACTCCGCAGCCGACTGTGGAGGGCACGCCGGACGGCCGTGACCCAGAACCGGCAGTGAACCAGCCGCTTCACCCTGCCACCCCCGCCCCCGACGCACGGTGGCAGTCCGCCAAGAAGCCGGCGGAGCAGCAGGCGTCTCCTGCGGTTCCGGCTGCCGCCCCTGTGCTGCCGACGGTTCACGGCGACCAGCCGACCGGGCAGGCGGTGCAGCCGGGAACACTCCACGCCACGACAGCCACTCCAGCTGTGGCCGTGGCCGGTGAAGTGGCGGTCCGCCAAACCGTTGCCCCGATGGCAGGTGGAACGACGTTCCCGGTGAGGACCGATGGTCAAAGAACCCGGCAGGAACAGGACGAAAGGACGCACTCGGCCCCCAGCCAGAGTGCGCCGTGGACCCAGGGCTCCGGCCGGCCCCAGGACATCCCCGAGGCGGCCGTCGTTCTCAACCAGCGCATCATCACGCGGGAGAGCCTCGACTCCTCGGTCCCCGCCGCCCTGAAGCTGAAGAAGCGGCTCAAGCGGTTCGCTCTGGACAACGAACTCGATCACCTGCCGATCGGCGACATCGTCTCGGTCGCGCTGGACGAGTGGCTCACCGCCCGCGGCTTCTGACGGCCCAACACTGCAACCCACGCAAGGCAGGAGGTGGCCGGGAACGCAACAGCACGTTCACGGCCACCCCTTGCCGACTATTCCAATAGGCCAATAGTCGACTAGGCGGATCACTATTCGGCTAGTCGAACCAACCGGAGCAACCAGTGCCCGACCACTCCCACCACGTCCGCCTGCTGCGGAGCCTGGCCGACGCCCTCGAAGCCCAATCCGACCCCGCCGACGACCCCTTCGCCCCCCACCCCAACACCCAGACCATCCTCAGCACCCGCCACACCAGCCGAAGCCAACTCAACTACGCCGTCCCCGAAGCCCTCCAACTCCAACAGCGCATCCGCCGCTACAACGCCGACACCGGCATCCAGCACGGCGACATCGTCGCCCTCGCCCTGGACGCCTTCCTTCGCGCCAAGGGCTACCCACCCGACCTCACCACTCCCAAGGCCGAAACAACCTGATCAGTCGGCCAGACCAACCGCCGTTGGGCACTCTCATTTCCGGCCAACCGCAGCGCCGGCACGGCGTGCTGTGCACCCCACATGCCAGGAACCTTCACTTATGGCCGCTGCCGCAACATGCGCACCGTCACGTACGTCTCGCCGGGGCCCGGAGGCCGGGTCCAGGACCGGGTGCGAAAAGTGTGCAAACGTCCGCGCGTGAGGGCGAACCGCGGCAGCCGGACGCCGAGCTCGGTGGCGAGAGCTTCCAAGGCGCGGCGCTCGCCCAGCCGTTCCTCGTGCGGTTCGTCCGAAGGGAAGAGACGGACCGGGTCCAGCGCGGCCAGCATTGGCCCCCGTCTGCTGATGGCGTCCGCCCGGACGGTGAATCCGTACCGCTCCTCGCCGTTCTCCGTGACGGACAGATGGAAAACACCGGGGCGGTGCCCGTCAAAGGGCACGCTCCACACCGTCACCGCGCGGGTGCCCCGGGAAGCGGTGATGCCCGGGGAAACGAACCGCCGCTCGTCGGAGCCGGCGCCCGGCCTCGGCTCGAAGGCGAAACTCCAACCGAAACCCGCCCGGCCGACGGCGGTCAACGCCTCGTCCGCCCACGTCGGCCGGTACAGTCTTCAGTCCGCTCGGGCGCGCAGCCTTCGGCCAGGGCCACCGGCCCTGCGGTGATCGCATGCGGCACCCCAAGGAGAGCCGAACCGTCCACCGCCATGCCGCGGGCCCCGCCCGGCCACGGCCGCTGACTGCGCGTCAGCCGAGGTCGAACAGCGGGCCCGTGAGGGTCAGCCCCAGGTCCCCGCCTGCGTAGGCGAAGAACGCCAGCAGCATCAGGGCCGCACCGGCCAGCGCCATGTCCTTGTTGAACTGGACCATCTCCATCTGCTTCGCCTGCGGCTCCGTCTCCTTCCAGAACGCGTGCATCAGCAGCGCGGTCGGCACCAGGAACACGACCAGCAGCAGGGCACCCAGATCGGCCCAGACACCGAGCAGCACGCTCAGACCGCCGAGGAGCAGCAGCAGACCGCTGCCGAAGGTGGCCGGCACGGCGGCAGGCACGCCCCGCGAGGAGGCATACCCCGCCATGGCCTTGGTCTGGGTGAGATGGCCGACGGCCGAGCCGAGGAAGAGCGCAGCGAACAGGATGCGGCCGATGAATACCAGGACGTCCATCACGACCTCCGGGCGAGGTGAGCTGCTTGAAACAGAAACCACCTGCTCCCAGGGTACCCGCGACACTATCCGGCCTCACCGGGCGCGAATGGCATCCGCCGGTGGCGTGTGCAGGGCCCGGCGGGTGTGAACACTAGGCGATGCGGCAGTTCGCCCTCCTAGCACCGATACACCTCTTCCAGCAGCCCTCGGCGAGGGCCTCGACGAGAGCCCGGGAGAAGAAGTGCACGGCGAAGCCGCCGTGTACGAAGATGTCGTCTCCGCAGGGCACGCCGGCGCCGCAGTGGGCGTCGCCGGTATGACGGACGGTGGAGACGATGGCGCCTCCCGGCCGCAGCCTGCGGCGGCACCGACGGCCGAGTGGATCTCCTTGGTCGACAGGGGCATGCGCCAACCACTGCAAGACCAGCCGGTCTTCCGACGGCATCTCCAGCTGCCCCGGACCGGGTACGAAAGGCCCGTGCCGCAGGACACGGCGAGCCGCTGCTCCTTCGGCCGGCCCGGCATGTCCCAGCACATCGCCAGGTGATCACTATCAGCGCGTCGCTGACCTCGTCCCGGGTCTTCGATGTTGGGACGATCACCAGAACTCAAGAACTGCACGAGCTTGCCCGGCCGAGGATTGGGATGACGTATCACATACTCCGCCGACCCTTCGGGGCTCGGTCACGACGCACTCGCCCCGGCGGCGCAAGCGTCCCGGAAGAGCGCGCACCGCCGTTTCAGCCCACGATCCATGCTTTTCTGAATTCAGGAAACTGTGTACTGTCGTGCTGTGCTGACTGTTGCCTCAGACATCGAGGTGCTGGCCCGTTTCGGCCGCGCGCTCGCCGATCCAATCCGCTGCCGCATCCTGCTCGCGCTGCGCGAAGCCCCGGCCTACCCCGCCGATCTCGCCGACGCTCTCGGCGTCTCGCGCACCCGGCTCTCCAACCACCTCGCCTGCCTGCGCGACTGCGGCCTGGTCGTCACACTGCCCGACGGCCGCCGCACCCGTTACGAACTGGCGGACGAGCGCCTCGGTCACGCGCTGGACGACCTGCGCGCCGCTGTGGTGGCCGTGGAGACCGACCGCACCTGTGCCGACGCCGACGACAAGGGATGCTGCTGATGACCGCGATATCCCTCGGACCCTCCCCGGCCCGCCGAGACGAACTCGCCCATCGGATACGTCTGCTGGTCGCGGCGACCATCATCTACAACGTCATCGAGGCGATCGTCGCCATCACCGCGGGAACTCTCGCCTCGTCCACCGCCCTGATCGGCTTCGGCCTGGACTCGGTCATCGAGGTCTCCTCTGCCGCTGCGGTGGCCTGGCAGTTCTCCGCCCGTGACCACGCCGCGCGCGAGGCACGAGAGAAGATAACCCTGCGGATCATCGCGCTGTCGTTCTTTGCGCTCGCCGCCTACGTCAGCGTCGACGCCGTTCGCGCGCTGACCGGCACGGGGGAGGCGGAACGCTCCATCCCCGGCATTGTGCTCGCCGCCCTCTCTCTCGCAGTCATGCCGTTCCTGTCAGCCGCCCAACGCCGCGCGGGCCGTGAACTCGGCTCCGCCAGCGCGGTCGCCGACTCCAAGCAGACCCTGCTGTGCACGTACCTCTCGGCCGTGCTCCTGGTCGGCCTGGTCCTCAACGCCACCCTCGGCTGGTCCTGGGCCGATCCCATTGCCGCCCTCGTCATCGCAGCCGTTGCCACAAAGGAAGGTCGCGACGCCCGGCAGGGCAAAAGCTGCTGCGCGCCCCCAGCGGCGGCGGTCCCGACCATCGGCGCTGAGGCGGACGGTGCGTGTGGCTGCCGCCCAGGCTGCGATTGCTGCAACTGACCGCCCGCAGACACCCAGAGATCCCCGGGTCTGACCGCGAGACGTTTCCCAATTTTCAGTGACCTTCCTCAGCTCCCAGCGCGAGGAGGGCCGCTGCGGCGGAGACCAGTGCGAGCGCGGCGAACAGGCCGGGATAGCCGCCGAATGATCCAGCCAGCGCGGCTCCCGCGAACGGCGCCAGGGAAGACGCGACGGTGGCTGGGGTGGCCAGAAGTCCGGACAGGCGCCTGTAGTGCGCCGTTCCCAGATGGCTGCCGCCTGGCTGACCCACCTGGCCGGGGACCGCGTCGAGGTCCGCTCCGCCGATCCCAACCGGGCGCCAACGTCAACCTGGCCGTCGTCGAGGCTATGCGCGAGGTCGGCATCGACATCTCCGCCGAGGTGACACGAGGCGAGCAGCGCGGTCCATGCCTGCTCGCAGCCACCCGCCAAGATAGCAGTCGCCGTGGCCCACCCAGCATGCGGGGTAGATCAGTCTGCTGTGACTACCGCGTCCGCTCGCCCGGAGACCGATCGGCGAGCGCGAAGCTACCGCTTCTCGTAGGGGCGCTCGGGCTGCTTGACCTGCTTGACGTCGGTGGCGTCGAGCGCAGGAGGCCACGCCGCGTCCGAGCCGAGTTTGCCCTTGGGGTGCCAGGTGCCGGTGACCGTCACCCAGCTGTCGACGGTGGGGGCGTCGGCGCCGCGGATTTCGACCTTTTCCGAGCGCGCGTCGGCGGCGCAACAGGAGATGAGGAGCCGGGTCAGGTACCAGGTGCCGTCGTCGTCCGTGGTGACGAACCCGATCATCCGGATCGTGCGGCTCTTCATCGTCTTGCCGCTGTCGTAGATGGCCCGGGAGCTGAACTGGCTGAGGGTGAGATCGACCGGGTCTTCCTTCGGGAGCGGGTCGAACGTGCCAATGCCCTGGGCGTCGTACTTCGCCGCCTCCCGCTCGGCGCTGTACGAACCGAGGGCTGGCGGCGGAAAGAGGAGGAGGGCGGCGGCCGGGACCGCGAGGAGCCAGGCGGCCTTGGGCCCGCGGCTGTGATTGTGCCCGTGCCCGTCGTCGACGTGCTCGCCATCATGGTCATGGTCGTTCTCGTGCGTGGCCGACCGCTTGGCAACGAAGGCGCCCGCGATCCCCAGAACGAGCAGCAGCACGCCTGAGATGATCAAGTAGGGTCGCAGCCCCGCCTGCACGTACCGCAGATACAGCTCGCTGAACAGCGAGATCCGCAGCACCGCGGCGCCGCTCAGAACCAGCAGCAACGCCGGACCGTATCGCCTCACAGCAACCACCACCCCACCAGCACGCTGCTCGCCACCGCGACGACCCAGGTGGCCGCCGAGAACCGCACCGCGAAGCCCCGCCCGAACGTCCCCGCCTGAAGCGCGATCAACTTCAGGTCGACCATCGGCCCCACGGCCATGAAGGCGAGCCGCGCCATCGGCGAGAACCCGCTCAGCGAGGCCGCCACAAACGCATCCGCCTCAGAACACACGCACAACACCACCGCGAGGACGGCCAACAGCAGCACCGACAGCCAGCCCGACCCGGTGAACGCATCGAGCACCGACCGCGGCACGGCGAAGTTGAACGTCGCCGCGGCCGCCGCACCCAAAACCAGGAACCCGCCCGCTTGAAGGAAGTCGTGCTGCAGACCGGCCCGGAACTCCAGCAGCCGGCCCACTCCGATCTTCTCCACCCCGGCGGTCGTGGGCCGCTTCGGCAGCCGCAGCCACTCCTCCCGCCCGAACCTGACCCACAGCCAGCCCATGACGACCGCTGTGGCCAGGGACGCGACCAGCCGGCCCAGCACCATCATCGGCTGGGCCGGGAAGGCGATGGACGTAGCGACCAGCACAACGGGGTTGATCGCGGGCGCGGAGAGCAGGAACGCGAGCGCGGCGGCCGGCGCGACACCGCGCCGCATCAGACTGTCGGCCACCGGCACCGACGCGCACTCGCACCCCGGCAGCACCGCGCCCGCCGCACCCGCGACCGGCACGGCGAGCGCGGGATTTCGCGGCAGCACCTTGCTGAACACCCGCTCCGGCACGAAGGCCCCGATCGCTGCTGACACCAGCGTGCCGAGCATCAGGAACGGGATGGCCTGGACGACCACGGCCGTGAAGACCGTCCACCAGGCGGCGACCGCGGGTGTGTAGAGGTCGAGGGCGATCATTGGCCCGAGCACCGAGGCGACCGTGGCGATCGCGATCAGGGCCACTCCGCCAAGCACTGCGTACACCAGCGCACGGACGACGAAACGAACCCCGTCGGCCAGACCCCAGCGACTCTCCACGTACTCACGGTTTTCCACGCCCTCGTTTCCCCGCCTCGCCGCCCCAACCTCGAACCGCGACCCTACGCGTTCGCGACCCGGAGGCTAATCGTCCGGCCTGTGCCGGGCCGCGGGGAAACCTGTGAATCCGTACGCACCAGGAAGGCGTGCGGAGCACCGTGCGGCTCGCCGGTCGCCTCCCTCGTCACCGGTCGCCACAACCAGGACGCGGTCTGCGGCCTCGGCTGCGCTGAGTGCGGCAAGGCGGGAGAAGGCCCGGTGCCGCGTCCCGGCGAAGCACACGGCGCCGCACAGTTCACAGGTACGAGGGGGCCCTGATCGTCACTCCGGGAGTGTCCGCGTGGGGCAGGGTGGCTCGTATGCGTCGAGATCCCAAGGGGGCGGCGCACCCGGGGCAGCCTGGTCGTGACCCCGCCGAGTCACGGCCAGGCGCCGCCATCCGTCACGCGGGCGGCGGCGTCACCAGGACGACTTGGTGACCCCGGGGAGGAATCCGGCGTGGGCCTGCTCGCGCATACGGACGCGGGAGAGTCCGAACTTCCTCAGGTGTCCGCGGGGCCGGCCGTCCACGCTGTCCCGGTTGCGCACCCGGGTCGCGCTCGCGTTGCGGGGCTGGCGCCGAAGCTCCTGAACGGCCGCCCGGCGTTCGGTGTCGGTGGAGGACGGCCGGCGGATGATCTCCTTCAGCTCGGCTCGCCGGGCCGCGTACCGCTCGACGGTCGCCTTCCGCTTCTCATTCATTGCGATCTTGCTGGACTTGGCCATCAGATCTTCACTCCCCGGGCGCGAATGCGGGCCACAGCGGCCTCGATGCCGATGCTGTCGATGGTCTTGATCGCCTTGGTGCTCACAGTGAGCCGGATGGTCCGGCCCTCGCTCGGCAGCCAGTACCGCTTGCGCTGGATGTTGGGGTCGAAGCGCCGGGAGGTGCGGCGGTGCGAGTGGGAGATGTTGTTGCCGAAGCCCGGCTGGGCGCCGGTCAGTTGGCAGTGGGCGGACAAGGGGTTACCTGCCTCTCGTCGGGCGAGTGCTTTTGATAATGGTAACCATTCCCATATAGTGCCGGTTCATGGCCCGCAACGAAGTACGCCCGATCATCAAGCTCCGCTCCACCGCGGGGACCGGCTACACCTACGTCACCCGCAAAAACCGCCGCAACGATCCCGACCGCATGGTCCTGCGCAAGTTCGACCCGATCGCCCGCAAGCACGTCGACTTCCGCGAAGAACGCTGACCCCACCTCCTCAGCCACCTCGAAGGACCACGTCATGAAACCTGGAATCCACCCCTCGTACGGCCCCGTCGTCTTTCGTGACAAGGCCGCCCGCTCCGCCTTCCTCACCCGCTCCACGATGACCAGCGACAAGACGATCCAGTGGGAGGACGGCAACACCTACCCCGTCGTCGACGTCGAGATCTCGAACGTGAGCCACCCCTTCTACACCGGCACCGCCCGCGTCCTGGACACCGCCGGCCGCGTCGAGCGATTCGAACGCCGCTACGGCCGGCGCGGGGCGCACTGATGCAGGACAAGGCCCGGCTGCCCGTCGTCATCGTCGGCGGGCTCCACTCCGAGGCCCGCAAAGAAGTCGTGGACCGCCTGCTGCGCACGGTTCCCGGCAGTGTCGCGCTCCACCACGACCTGGCCACAGCCGCCGACGGCACCGTGCAGCGCAGTGTCCGGGACGCCTCGGGGCAGTTGTCCTGTGGCGAGGCCCCGCTCGTCAACGACTGCGCCTGCTGCGCGCTGCGTGAAGACCTGGTTCCCGAACTGGAGCGGCTGGCCGCCAGCGGTCTGACCCGGCTCGCGATCGTCGAGCTGTGGGACTCCGTCGAGCCCAAGGCGATGGCCGAAGTCGTCGCCGCACACGGCGGCGACGTCCTCGACCTCACCAGTGTGATGACCGCCGTCGACCCCGCCCTCGTGCTGCCCTGCCTCGCGAACGGAGACGACCTGGCGAAGGTGGGCCTCGCGGCGGCCGCCACCGACCAGCGCACCGTCGCAGACACCTGGGCCCGGCAGCTGGAGTACGCGCCCGTGCTCGCACTCATCGAGAGCGAAGACGCCGATGACGAGGACCGCGCCCTGCTCGCTCAGTTGCATCCGACCGCCCGCCAGGTGCCCGCCGGATCCGGTGAACTCGGCCAGTTGGCCTTCGCCGGCTTCGACGTGGAATCGGCAGCGGCCGCCCAGCACCCGGCCTGCGCGCTGCTCCCCCAGGAGGCCGACGAAGCCGGAGTCGCCACCCTCGTCTGGCACCGCCGCCGCCCCTTCCACCCCGAACGCCTCTACCAGGCACTGGAAGACCTCTGCTGCGCAGCCGCCCGCAGCCGCGGCCGCTTCTGGCTCGCCGACCGCCCGGACACCCTGCTCGCCTGGGACTGCGCAGGTGGCGCGCTGTGCGTGGAGAACGCCGGCCCCTGGATGGCGGCACTGCCGGACGCCGCCTGGGAGATGGTGCCCCCGATGCGCCGAGCCGCTGCCGCACTGGACTGGCACCCCGAGCACGGCGACCGCTGCCAGCACCTGGTCTTCACTTCCCCTGGCCTCGACCGGCACGGCCTGGCACAGCTCCTGCAGTCGTGCCTGCTCACCGATGCCGAGTACGCGGCCGGCCCCGAGGCATGGAAGCACCTTCCGGCCGCCTTCGACTCCCTCCTCGACCCCGTCTCCTAGACCTGGCTGCCGATCCGCCCCTTCCCGCACCCATCACGCAAGGAAACTCTCATGGCCCGCCGCCCCGACCCCCATAAGCCCCTGAAAGCCCGCCCCAACCCCCTCGACACAGCCGGAATCACCTACATCGACTACAAGGACACGGACCTGCTGCGGAAGTTCATCTCCGACCGCGGCAAGATCCGCAGCCGCCGCGTCACCCGCGTCACCGCCCAGCAGCAGCGGCAGATCGCCGCAGCGATCAAGAACGCCCGGGAGATGGCCCTGCTGCCCTACTCAAGCAGGTAGCAGCTTCCGCCCCACGGACAGCGCCAGCAGGGGCATTTTCATCAAGCGTCCCCCGGCCGCCGAAGCTCTGATCCTGCAACGGCTCACCCGGTGTCCTGCGACGCGGCCCGTTTCCAGGCCGCGTCGCGCAGCAGGCGCAGTCCGTTGAGGCCGACGATGACGGTCGAGCCCTCGTGGCCCGCGACGCCGAGCGGCAGCGGCAGGTTGCCGGCCAGGTCCCAGACGACGAGGCCGGCGATGAACACCCCGGCGATCGCCAGGTTCTGAACGACCAGCTTCCGGGCGCGGCGGGAGAGAGCGATCACCGTGGGGACGGTGGCGAGTTCGTCGCGGACAATCACCGCGTCGGCCGTCTCCAGGGCGAGGTCGGAGCCCGCCCGGCCCATGGCGACTCCGATGTGCGCGGCGGCCAGGGCCGGGGCGTCGTTGACGCCGTCCCCGACGACCAGGACCTTGCGGCCCGTCCCCTCCAGCTCCCTGACCGCGCTCACCTTGTGCTGCGGCAGCAGCCCGGCTCGTACGTCCTCGATGCCGACCTCGGCGGCCAGGCGGATCGCGGCCCGCGGGTTGTCGCCGGTCAGCAGCACCGGCGCAGATCCGGTGAGTTCCGTCAGTGCAGCGACGGTCGCGGCGGCCCTCGGACGCAGGCGGTCTGCGAGGCCCAGGACACCGACCGGGACATCGTCGGCCGTGACCAGGACGGCGGTTCGCCCGCCGTCCTCCAGCTCAGCCGCGAGCGCCTCCGCCCGGGCGAAACCCGCGTCCGTCGCGTTACGAGGCAGCCGGGCCGGGGCGCCCACCGCGAGGACTCGACCGTCCACGACGGCCGTCACCCCCACGCCCGGCGTGGACGCGAAGTCCTCCGCCGCGGCCAGTGCCAGTCCGCGCTCGCGCGCCGCGGCCACCACGGCGCGTGCCAGCGGATGCTCGCTGGGGTGCTCGGCCGCCGCCGCAAGCGCCAGCAACCCGCTCTCCCCCAGGCCGGATCCGGGCAGCGGCCGGACGTCGGTGACCCGTGGCGTGCCCTCGGTCAGCGTGCCGGTCTTGTCGAACGCGACCGCGTCGATCTGCCCGAGGCGCTCCATCACCACGGCCGACTTGACCAGCACACCGTGCCGTCCGGCGTTGGCGATCGCGGAGAGCAGGGGCGGCATGGTGGCCAGCACCACCGCGCACGGCGACGCCACGATCATGAAGGTCATGGCCCGCAGCAGCGAGGCGGCCAGTTCCGCGCCGAACGCGAGCGGGACGAGGAAGACGGCCAGGGTCGCGGCCACCATGCCCAACGAGTAGCGCTGCTCGACCTTCTCGATGAACAGCTGGGTGGGCGCCTTCGTCTCGGACGCCTCCTCGACCATGCGCACGATCCGGGCGATCACCGAGTCGCAGGCGTCGCGTTCGACCCGGACGCGCAGTGCGCCCGTGCCGTTCACCGTTCCCGCGAACACCTCGTCCCCGCATTCCTTCGCCACGGGGAGCGGTTCGCCGGTGATGGTCGCCTGGTCGACCTCGCTCGCCCCGTCCAGCACTCGGCCGTCGGCGCCGACGCGCTCTCCAGGGCGTACCAGGATGGTGTCTCCGACCGCCAAGTCCTCGACGGGGAGGGTCCGTTCGCTGCCGTCCGGCGTCAGCCGGGTGGCCGTGGCGGGCGCCAGATCGAGCAGGCCGCGCACCGAGTCGGCGGTCCGGGCGGTGGCCAGAGCCTCCAGGGCGCCCGAGGTCGCGAAGATGACGATCAGTAGCGCGCCGTCCATCACCTGCCCGATCGCGGCCGCGCCGAGCGCGGCAACGATCATCAGCAGGTCGACGTCGAGGGTCTTCTCACGGAGCACCTTGAGCCCCTCCCAGCCCGGCTCCCAGCCGCCGGTGGCGTACGCCAGCGCGTACAGCGGTCCCCACGTCCACGCCGGGACGCCGCTCAACTGCAGCGGCAGGGCAAGCAGGAAGAGGACGGTGGCCGAAGCGGCCCAGCGCGCCTCGGGCAGCGCGAGGATCCGGGTGCGCCGGCGGGGAGAGCCCGCATCACGCCTGGAGGCCGCCAGGCCGGCCGGGGTGGGGGTGAGCGTAGAGGTCATCAGGATGAGGTCCTTCATGGGGGACACATGAGGGCGCACGGGCACGCCGGGTGCCCGCGGCTATCCCCTCCACCATACAGGAACACATGAAGACTCATTCATTTCTTCATATCGGTAGGATGGCGCCATGGGCCATGGAGCTGACGCCGAGATCACCGCAACCGCGCGCGAGCGCCTCGAAACCGTGGGCGCCGCCGACGTGGCCGCCACCCTCCAGGCCCTCGCGACCCCCTCCCGGCTGCGCATCCTCGCCCGCCTCCAGGAAGGCCCCTGCGCGGCCACCGAACTCGCCGACGCCGTCGGCATGGAACAGTCCGCCTGCTCACACCAGCTGCGACTGCTGCGCAACCTCGACCTGGTCACCGGGGAGCGCCGCGGCCGCTCGGTCGTCTACGCGCTCCACGACAACCACGTCGCCGAACTCCTCGAGCAGGCCCTCTACCACGTCGAGCACCTGCGCCTCGGCCTGCGCGACACCCCGGCCGCCACCACCTCCGCGGTGACCGCGCCCTGATCCAGCAGGGCGAGCCGCACCTCCGCAACCCTCACAAACAGGCGGCCGACCCTCACCTGTAAGGCCACCCGTCAGCACGTCGGATCAGTGGTCGTTCCAGTACCCGTCATGGCCAGCGCGTCCACGTGACCCCAGCGCGCACGGCCACATGGCCACCGCCCTCTCCATGCGGGTGCGTTCGGATGGCAGCAGCCCCACAGTAGGCACCGACACACCGGGCGCCGACGCTCCCCCATCCATGACTCGCCATTCATATGGCGATGGGTTTCATTTTCATCTACGGTGAACATGTTGGAAGCGCACCAATTGGTAGCCGCCTTGGGGGTGATCTGTGTGAGCAGCCGAACGACCCGGCAGCGAGCAGCGGTCCTGCATGTCCTGACTGCTTGTCAGGACTTTGTGTCAGCCCAGGAGCTGTACGGCCTGCTGACCACGGACGGGACCCGGATCGGGTTGACCACCGTGTATCGGGCCCTGCGGGAGCTCGAGGCGTCGGGCGGTGTCGATGTCGTACGCGACGACGTCGGCGAGCGGCTCTACCGGCAGCGACCCGACGAGGGGCACCGCCACTATCTGATCTGCCGTGGCTGCGGTCGCAGCCGCCCAGTTGAATCCGAGGTCGTCGAGCGGTGGGCCGGACAGATCGCCTCCGACACCGGCTTCGCCGCGGTGGAGCACACCGTCGAACTCACCGGCATCTGCGCCGGCTGCCAACCAGCCCCGGACGAAGGAGAACCGCCGCCATGCCACTGGGAGCCCGCCCGGGAAGACCGGGGCCGAGCCCGGGCCAGCGCGAGCTGAAGGAGACCGTGCGCAGCCTGCTCGGTCTCGACGATGACACCGCGGTCATGGTCCGGGAACTCGCCTGCACCGAGCCGGGCTGCCCGCCACTGGAGACGGTTGTCGCCGTCCTCCCGATGGACGGCGAGGCCCGTCGCTGGACCCTGCACCGCCCCGCCGAACAGATCACCGAGGACGACCTGCGGGCCGCCCTGCTCGACACCTCGCATGAAGGAGCCTGTGAATGACCACCCCCGAACCCCGTGACGAGCGGGTGCCCGTCACCGTCCTGTCCGGCTTCCTCGGCTCGGGCAAGACCACCCTCCTCAACCGCATCCTCACCGAGAACCACGGCCTGCGGATCGCCGTCATCGAGAACGAGTTCGGCGAGGTCGGCATCGACGACGCCCTCGTCCTCGACGCCGAAGAAGAGATCTTCGAGATGAACAACGGCTGCATCTGCTGCACCGTGCGCGGGGACCTCATCCGCATCCTGGGCGCGCTCATGCGCCGGCGCGAGAAGTTCGACCACATCCTCATCGAGACCACCGGCCTCGCCGATCCGGCGCCGGTCGCGCAGACGTTCTTCATGGATGACGAGATCGCCTCACAGCTGCGCCTGGACGCCATCGTCACCCTCGTCGACTCCGCGCATGTCCTCCAGCATCTGGACGAGGTCAAGCCCGAGGGCGTGGAGAACGAGGCCGTCGAGCAGATCGCCTTCGCCGACCGCATCGTCCTCAACAAGACCGACCTGGCCGACGAGGCCACCCTCGTCGAGGTCACCGCACGCATCCGCGCCATCAACAGCGGCGTACGGATCATCCCGGCCCAGCACGCGAAGCTGGACCTCCAACAGGTGCTGGACGTGGGCGCGTTCGACCTGGAGCGGGTGCTCGCCGAGGACCCGTCCTTCCTCACCGAGACCGAGCACCAGCACGACCTCACCGTCACCTCGGTCGGCATCGACCTGCCCGGCGAGCTCGACGAGGACCGGCTCAACCGGTGGCTGGGGCAGTTGCTGCGTACGAAGGGCGTCGACATCTTCCGTTCCAAGGGCATCCTCGCCATCGCCGGGGCGCCGAAGCGGTACGTCTTCCAGGGCGTGCACATGCTGCTGGACGGCGAGTTCGGGCGGGACTGGCACGACGGCGAGGAGCGCCGCAACCGGCTCGTCTTCATCGGTCGAAACCTCTACCGGGACGCACTGGAGCGCGGCTTCGCCGACTGCCTGGCCACGGCAGGAGCCGCCGCATGAGCGCCACCATCGATTCCGACCTCGCCACCGCCTGGGACATCACCGTCGACGACGCGCCGGTCGCACTCAGCGCGCGCGGCGACCTGGTGGCCGTCGCCGGGGCCGAGGGCACTATCCGCGTCCTCGATGCAGCCATGGGCGCCGAGATCGGCGCCCTGGAACTGCCCAGTGGCGCACTGAGTGTCGAACTCTCCCCCGACGCCGGGCACTTGGTGGCCACCGGCCCGATGGGGTACGCGCTGTGGCGGCGCGCGGACGGCCAGACGACGGTATGTGAGTCCGGTGCCTGGTCAGCGGCCGCCGCCTGGGCGGACCACGAGCGGGTCGCAGTCACCTCCGGACGTCACGCGTTCGTACTCGACAAGGACGGCGGCGAATTGTGGCGCACGGAGCCGGCCGCGTCGACGGTCACCGATCTCGCCTGGATGCGGCAGGGGCGACGCCTGGCCGTGGCCGCCTACGGCGCTGTGCACGGTCACGAACGGCACACCGAGAAACCGGTCGTGACCTACCCCTACATCGGCTCGCACCTGGCGCTCGCCGTCGCACCCACCGGGCAGTGGATCTGCAGCGGCAACCAGGACGCCTCCATCCACATCTGGCGCACCCGCGACGGCAATGAACTGACCATGTCCGGATACCCGGAGAAGGTCTCCCGGCTCGCCTTCGACGAGACCGGCTTCTGGCTCGCCGCCGACGGCGCACCGGACGTGACGGTCTGGGACTTCTCCGGCAAAGGGCCCGCCAGGACGGCGCCGCGCTCCCTACGCTGCCACGAGACCGTCACGGCTCTGGCCTGGCGGCCAGGCGCCGCCGGACAGCTGGCCAGCGGCGGCGACGACGGCACGGTGGCGCTGTGGCACGCGACGGCCGGACGGCCCGAGGCGCTGCTGCGCCCGGCACGCACGCTGGAGGACGGCGGTTCCCCGGTGGCCGCGCTGGCCTGGGCCGGACCCCATCTGCTGGTCACCGCCCGGCGCGACGGGCGCGTCCAGGCGTACGGCGTACCCTCGCCGACCGCCCTGTGAACCCTCGCACGGTGGTGATCGGCACCGCGCGCGAGCGGCCCTGCACCCTGGTCGTCTGCCGGGGCTGCTGCTGCGGCAACGCGCGTAAGTATCCCGACACCGATCACGCCTGGCAGTTGGAACGGCTGCAGGCGGGCGCCGAGGCGTCCGGTGGGCAGTTCACAGTCCGTACCACGGACTGCCTCGGCCCCTGCGACCAGGCGAACGTCATCGTCATACAGCCCTCCGGCGCCGGGCGGCGCCAGGGCGGCCGGGCGACCTGGATCGGCTTCGCCATGGACGACGACTGCACCGAGGAACTGCTGCGCTGGGCAGAGGCCGGCGGACCGGGCGTCGCGGAGCCCCCGGCCGCGCTCGAGCTGCAGTTCGTCCGGCCGCCGCGAGAGGCCCGGGCACATGCACGCCGGTGAGGCACCTGATCACTCCGCTGATGACGTCGTCACGGCCGCCTGCCTCGACGACGTCACGGCGGCCTCCGTCGCCACCACCCTGCAGGCCCTCGCCACGCCGTCCCGCCTGTTGATCCTCACGGCCCTGCGCCAGTCCCCGCACCCGGTCACCGAACTCGCCGCCGCCGTCGGCATGGAACAGTCCGCCGTCTCCCACCAGCTGCGCCTGCTGCGCGCCCTCGGCCTGGTCACCGGCCGCCGCGACGGCCGCCGCATCGTCTACAGCCTCTACGACGACCACGTCGCCCAGCTCCTCGACCAGGCCGTCCACCACATCGAGCACCTGCGCCTCGGGGTACGCGACCTCGGCTGACCGCACATCACGGCCGACTCGGCGCGCCCCCGCCAACACATGCAAGGATTGCTATATATTAACTTCGCCATGCACGGTCCGCGACAGCACCACCCGCGGACCACCGATCAGCACGCCCAGGAGCAGAAGCACATGACCACCGCCACCGAACACCGCACCCACGACAATCACACCCACACCCACGGCGGGGGCTGCGGCCACGTCGCCGTCCCGCACGGCGACCACACCGACTACGCCCACGACGGCCACCTCCACAAGCTCCACGACGGCCACGTCGACGAGTGTGCGAGTGCAGGCCACACCACCCACGAGGCGCACGACCACCGGCACGGCGAGGGCTGCGGCCACGTGGCATTGCCGCACGAGGACCACGTCGACTACGTGCACGACGGCCACCGCCACGCCGCCCACGAGGGCCACTGGGACGACCACTGACCGCCTGCCGCACCCGCCGCCCCAAATCGAAAATCATTGCCACATGCTAATGTGTGCATGTGACGACTCCCTCTTCCCCGACACCATCGACGGACGAGCCGATACGGGCCCTGCAAGCGGCCAGTGACCTCCTGAGGGCACTGGCCTCGCCCGTCCGCATCGGCATCGTCCGCGAGCTGGCCCAGGGCGGGAAATACGTCCACGAACTGGTCGACACCCTCGGAGTGAGCCAGCCGCTGGTCTCCCAGCACCTGCGCGTGCTGCGCACCTCCCGCATCGTGACGGCACACCGCCAGGCCCGGGAGATCCAGTACGCCCTCACCGACGACCACGTCGCTCACATCGTGCTGGACGCCATCCGGCACGCCCAGGAGTAGCCCGTCAGTTGAGGTGGGCCACCTGCCGTGGAGCGGGGGCCGCGCGGAGCCGGTCGGGCAGTGTGCCGTCGTCGGGCATTCCGGCCCGCAGCCAGGCCCCGACCGCCTCGGCGTCATCCTCGCTCGCGAGCGGGCCGAGGCGTACGACGGCCCCGGTGGGCCTGCGGTCGACCCCGCACGGCTGCGCGGCGGCGTACAGCCCACGGCCGCTCCGGCAGTGGACCACCTTCTCCAGGCAGCCGGTGGAAACCATCACCCCATGAGGGCAGCCCCGGACCGCGCGGCGCAGCAGGTCCCTCACGCGCCCGGCCGCGGCGGCATGGCAGGCGCCGCAGACGACGAGGGTGAACGGGCGGCTTCGAGGGTCGTATCTGTCCTCGCTCAACTCCGTGCCTCCTGCGTGATGGTCAAAGAGAGCCCCTGTTTGCGCCATGGGCGCCCCAATTCGCCCAGCAGTCGGGTGAGTTGGGGCGCGGGTGATTTGACTCCCGTTCCGCACACCACCAGCCTATGCTCATGAATTCCATTTCCAACAGGGGTGACTAGTCATGCGCGTTGCCTTCGTGGGCAAGGGCGGCAGCGGCAAAACGACCCTGTCCGCCCTCTTCTCCCGTCATCTGGCGCGCTCCGGCGCGCCGGTCGTCGCCATCGACGGCGACATCAACCAGCACCTGGCCTACGCCCTCGGCCTCGACGAGGACGAGCTCTTCATGGCCCCGCCGCTCAGCGCGCGGACCGGTGAGATCAAGGACTACCTCCGGGGCACCAACCCGCGGATCCCGTCCCGTGAGGCCATGGTCAAGACAACCCCGCCCGGACGCGGCTCCCGCCTGCTGCGGCTGCTGGGCGAGGACGAGGTCCACTCCCACCACGTCCAGGAGGTCGACGGTGTGGCCCTCATGGTCACCGGGGCATTCGACGAGAGCGACCTCGGAGTGGCCTGCTACCACTCCAAGCTCGGCGCGGTCGAGCTCTACCTCAACCACCTCGTCGACGAGCCCGGCGAGTACGTCGTCGTCGACATGACCGCCGGCGCCGACGCCTTCGCCTCCGGCCTGTTCACCCGCTTCGACATGACCTTCCTGGTCGCCGAACCCACCCGGAAGAGCGTGTCCGTCTACCGCCAGTACCGCGACCACGCCGCCGAGTTCGGCATCCCGGTCGCCGTCGTCGGCAACAAGGTCACCGGCGAAGACGACCTCGACTTCCTCCGCACCCACGTCGGCGACGACCTGCTCGCCCACTGCGTGCAGTCCCCCTACGTCCGCGCCCACGAACAGGGCCGCGGCCACGGCGATCTGGAAGCACACAACACCCGCACGCTGGAGCGGCTGCGCGCGGCCGTGGACGCCCGCCCCAAGGACTGGACCGCATTCCAGAAGCACGCCGTCGAGTTCCACCTGCGCAACGCCGCCGCCTGGGCCAACGAAGCCACCGGCCAGGACCTCGCCACTCAGGTCGACCCGGACTTCCAGCACGGCCCCACGGCATTGGCCGCACTCGCCTGAGCCCACCACCGCAAGATCAGAACCACAGAACAGGACAGCCCTTCATGTCGCTCGACGTCTCCCCGCAACTGCTCGCCGAGGCCGAGAACGGCGAGGTGCGGGAACAGGACTTCGTCGAAACCGTCCGCACCTCCCTGCCGTACGCCTACGACCTCATCGCCCGCCTGGCCGACGAACTGCGCTCCGGCACCGCGGAGTTCGCGGACAACCAGACCCCTCCGCCCTCCGAGAAGGAACGCGGCCAGCTGCTGCGCGCACTGTCCAGCGACGCCATCCGCGGCAGCCTGGAACGGCACTTCGGGGTGACACTGGCGTTCCAGAACTGTCACCGCGTCGCCGCCTTCCACCCCGAGGCACGCGGCAGCGAGACCCACACCCGCTTCACCTCGCTGCGGGCCCAGATCCTCAACCAGACACCGGAGTTCCGCGACTGCTGAGGCCGGATGCCTCACGCCTTCACCTCGCTGGGCGGCGCCGCCGGGACAGCGACGCCCTCGCGCGCGACCGCCCCAGGGGTGGCACGAACATGGGCGGTGAGCAGCCCGGCGGACGCCAATACGGCCCGACGGGGCGAGATTGACGCTAGTCATGGAAATCATGTTCAACTAACTTGACACGGCGAATCGATCCCAGCATCGCGGGAGGTGCGCCGTGCACGACTCGTCGACCGGGGAGCGGCTGCCGGCCTGGCGTTTGACCCGGCAGCGGCACGCCGTGCTGCGCGTACTGCTGGACTGCCCCGGCTTCATCTCCGCCCGGGAGTTGCACGAGGCACTGACGGCGGCAGGAACCGCTGTTGGGCTCACCACGGTCTACCGAACCCTCCGAACGCTGGAGCGGGACGGGCACGTCGACGTCGTACGAGAAAAGGCCGGTGAGCGCCTCTATCGCCCCCGGCCCACCGACGGACACCGGCACTATCTGGTCTGCCGTCGCTGCGGCCTGAGCCGGGCCGTGGAGGCGGAGGCCGTCGAGCGCTGGGCGAACGGCGTGGCCGCAGACACCGGGTTCGCCGAGGTCGAGCACACCGTGGAGCTCTCCGGCATCTGCGACCGCTGCCAGGAGAAGTCAACACTTGGCAACGATTTTCATATCGATCAGGCTGGAACCTGGTCTTGACATTCGTTTCCATCTAGCGTGGCGGTGACATCGCCCCATCTGTCGTGGAGGATCCATGCCCGCGTTCCCGTCCCGTCGCCTGGTAGCCCTGATATCGGGCGCCTGTCTGGCCCTGCTGGCAGGCTGCGGCAGCTCGTCGGACTCCGGAAGCGACGGGAGCGCCTCGGCGAGCCCGGCCTCCGACTCCGCGATCCCGGTGGTCGCCTCCACGAACGTCTACGGCGACATCGTCAAGCAGATCGGCGGCGACAAGGTCTCCGTCACCGCGGTCATCAGCGACCCCGACCAGGACCCGCACTCCTACGAGGCCAACACCCAGAACCAGTTGGCCCTGTCCAAGGCCAAGGTCGTCATCGAGAACGGCGGCGGGTACGACGACTTCATCGACCGCATGCTCAAGAGCGGCAACAACTCCTCCGCCGAGCTGATCAACGCGGTCAAGGTGTCCGGCAAGACCGCCCCCAAGGGCGGCGAGCTCAACGAGCACGTCTGGTACGGCTTCCCCACCGTCGCCAAGATCGCCGACCGGATCGCCGCGGCCCTCGGCAAGGCCGACCCCGCGAGCGCCGCGACCTTCACCAAGAACGCCGAAGCCTTCAAGGCGCAGCTGACGTCTCTGGAGACCAAGGAAGCGGACATCAAGAAGAAGCACGGCGGCGAGGCCATCAGCATCACCGAGCCCGTGCCGCTGTACCTGACCGAGGCGAGCGGCCTGGTGAACAAGACGCCCGCCGACTTCAGCGAGGCGATCGAGGAAGGCGACGACGTCTCCCCGAAGGTGCTGCAGGAGACGCTCGCGCTGTACAGCGGCAAGCAGGTCAAGGCGCTGGTGTACAACGCGCAGACCTCCGGACCGCAGACGCAGAGGGTCGAGGACGCGGCGAAGGCGGCCGGGATCCCCGTCGTGCCCGTCACCGAGACCCTGCCCAAGGGCAAGGACTACCTCGGCTGGATGACCGCCAACATCGACGCGCTCGCCGCGGCGCTGGACAAGTGAGGCGGCCGGGCATGGCCTCCGTACCGCAGGCCCGCGAGGGCCACACCAGGACCGGGACGGGCGGTGCCGGCATCGGCACCACCCCGGTGATCAGCCTGCGCGGTGCCGCGCTGTCCTACGGCGCGCGCACGGTGTGGCAGGGCCTCGAACTCGAGGTTCGGCCCGGGGAGTTCATCGCCGTCCTCGGGCCGAACGGGTCGGGCAAGACCAGCCTCGTGAAGGCCCTGCTGGGCCGACAGCAGCTGTCCGCCGGCACGCTGGCCATCCTGGGCCACTCGCCTCGCGAGGCGAGCCGGCACATCGGCTACGTCCCGCAACAAGCCACGCTCTCCGCGCAGGCGATGCTGCGCGCCCGCGACCTGGTGCGCTTCGGCATCGACGGGCACCGCTTCGGACTCGGGCTGCGCACGCGTGCCGTACGCGGCCGGGTGGACGAGATCCTGGAAGCGGTCGGGGCCGCCGCCTACGCCGACGTCCCCCTCGGCCTGCTGTCCGGCGGTGAACGGCAACGGGTGCGCATCGGGCAGGCCCTGGCCACCGACCCCCGGATCCTGCTGTGCGACGAGCCGCTGCTCTCCCTCGACCTCCACCACCAGCGGGCCGTCACCGAACTGATCGACGCCCGGCGCCGCACCCACGACACGGCGGTCGTCTTCGTCACGCACGAGATAAACCCGGTCCTCGACCTGGTGGACCGGGTCCTCTACCTGGCACCGGGCGGCCACCGGGTCGGCACCCCGGAGGAGGTCCTGACCTCCGAGTCGCTGTCGAGGCTGTACGGCACCCAGGTCGACGTGGTCCGCGTCCACGGCCGCATCGTGGTCGTCGGAGCCCCCGACGAACCCGCCGTCCAACCCCACCACACCCAGGAACTCCACGAGAGCGACAAAGTCCGCCCATGACACTCGCCGACGGCATCTGGCACCAGATCTTCGCCTACGACAACTACGGCGAGCTCCTCGCCCTGGTCCGCAACTCCCTCATCGCCGGCGCCGCCCTCGGCCTGATCGGCGGCCTGGCCGGGGTCTTCGTCATCATGCGCGACCTGCCCTTCGCCGTACACGGCATCAGCGAACTGTCCTTCGCCGGCGCCTCGGCGGCACTGCTGCTGGAGACCAACGTCGTAGCAGGCTCCATCGTCGGCTCGCTCGTCGCGGCCGGCGCGATAGGCGTCCTGGGGACACGGGCCCGGGACCGCAACTCGGCCATCGGCATCCTCATGCCGTTCGGCCTGGGCCTCGGAGTGCTCTTCCTGGCGCTCTACAAAGGCCGGGCAGCGAACAAGTTCGGCCTGCTGACCGGCCAGATCGTCGCAGTCGACACCCCGCAGATGGCATGGCTGCTCGGGACCTCAGCCGTCGTACTCGTCGCACTGGCGGTGATGTGGCGGCCGCTGACGTTCGCCAGCGCCGACCCGGACGTCGCCGAGGCCCGCGGGGTTCCGGTGCGCGGGCTGTCCTTCGCCTTCATGATCGTGCTCGGGCTCGCAGTAGCCCTGTCGGTGCAGGTCGTCGGCGCGCTGCTGGTCCTCACGCTGGTCGTCACCCCCGCGGCGGCCGCCGCCCGCGTCACCGCGTCGCCCGTGCTGCTGCCCCTGCTCAGCGTGGCCTTCGCGGTCATGTCGATCGAGGGCGGCATCCTGCTCGCCCTGGGCAGCAGCATCCCCATCAGCCCGTACGTGACGACGATCTCCTTCACCATCTACCTCGCCTGCCGAATGGCGGGCATCTACCGCACCCGTCGGTGGGGATCCCGAAGGTCCGCCCCGCAACCGGCATGACCCAGGGACGGTGAACAGAGCACCCCCGATGTTCTCGCGGTGATCGTGCTGAGACCACGCCGCAGCTGTCCCGTACCCTTCCTCGGAGCCGCCGCGCAGGCCCGGCTCGGGAGGGGGCACGGACAACCGCGAGGGAGATTGCATGGGAGCCGACTACGAGCACGGGGAGTTCTCCGAGTCAGCAACTCACCGCGGCTACGGCCCCGATGCCGACGCGGGCCATACACCCTCCCCTGGCCATATACGCTCCCCTGCGCCTGACCACGGGCACAGCCCGGTGGGCGACGGGCGCACCGCAGTGACCGGCACCGGTCCCGGTCCCGTCTCCGGTGGCGGGCACGGTCACTCGCACAGCCACGGTCCGGCTGCCCCCGTCTCCAAGCACCTGCGCAAAGTGATCGCGGCGATCCTCATCCCGTTCACGGCGGCCGTGGTGGTCGGGCTCGTGGTGCTGTGGCCGGGCGGCGCACCGCCGCACCAGCGCACCGGCGTAGGGTTCGACCGGCAGACCCAGCAGGCGACGGTCACCAAGGTCTTGAGCGTGAGCTGCAAGTCGGTGAACGCCTCCGGCGAGACCCCGACGGGCGACACCTCCACCGCCGAGGGCTCCTCCGCCCAGCAGCAGGCAGGCGGCACCTGCAAGAAGGCGACGATCCGCGTCGACACCGGCAAGGACAACGGCCGTACGTTCACCGAGATCGTGCAGCCCGACCAGTCACGGCAGTTGCACGAGGGCGAGAAGGTCGTGACCGCCTACGAGCCCTCGGCACCCAAGGACCTGCAGTACTCGGTCACCGATGTGAACCGCAGATTCCCCATGGCGCTGCTCGCCGGCATCTTCGCGCTCGCCGTCGTGGTGGTGGGCCGGATGCGCGGCCTCATGGCGCTGATCGCGCTGGCCGTCAGCTTCATGCTGCTGACCTTCTTCATCCTGCCCGCGATCCTGCAGGGCTCGAACCCGCTGCTGGTGGCGGTGATCGGGTCGAGCGCCATCATGCTGATCGCTCTCTACATGTGCCACGGTCTGTCGGCCCGTACGTCCGTGGCAGTCCTGGGAACGCTGCTCTCTCTCGTGCTGATCGGCCTGCTCGGCTCCGGGTTCATCGGCTGGGCCGCGCTGACCGGCAACACGGACGACAACACCGGCCTGATCCACGGCCTGTATCCGTCGATCGACATGAGCGGTCTGCTGCTGGCGGGCGTCATCATCGGTTCGCTCGGCGTTCTCGACGACGTGACGGTCACCCAGACCTCGGCGGTCTGGGAACTGCACGAGGCCAACCCGTCGATGGGCTGGCGGGGACTGTACCGGGCAGGCATCCGCATCGGCCGCGACCACATCGCGTCCGTCGTCAACACCCTCGTCCTCGCCTACGCGGGAGCCGCGCTGCCGTTGCTGCTGCTCTTCTCCATCGCACAGAGCGGCGTGGGAACGGTCGCCAACAGCGAGCTGGTCGCGGAGGAGATCGTACGCACGCTGGTGGGCTCGATCGGCCTCGTCGCCTCCGTGCCCGTCACGACCCTGCTCGCGGCACTGGTGGTCGCCGCCGACCGCCCGGGACCGGAGCCGGCCACAGCGGCCGCAGGCGCGGTGGCGGCCGGCGGAGCTGCCGCAGGCCGGGGCGGGCGTCGACGCAAGCGCTAAGAGCGTCCTATTCGGGCTGCCGCGCGAGGCCGAGCTGTCCGGACTGGGCGTGTCCTGGTGCGCGACCTGCGACGGCTTCTTCTTCCGCGACCGCGACATCGTGGTGGTCGGCGGCGGCGACACGGCCATGGAGGAAGCGACCTTCCTCACCCGCTTCGCCCGCTCGGTCACCGTCGTCCACCGGCGCTCCACCCTGCGCGCCTCCCAGGTCATGCAGAACCGCGCCTTCTCCGACGACAAGATTTCCTTCGCCTTCGACAGCGAGATCTCGGAGATCAAGGAAGCGGACGGAAGCTCGCCGGTGTCGTGCTGCGTGACGTCTTGACCGGCCAGACCCGCGCCCTCGACGTCACGGGCCTGTTCATCGCGATCGGCCACAACCCGCGTACCGAACTGTTCGCGGGACAGCTGGAGCTGGACGACGCCGGCTACCTGAAGGTGGCCTCCCCGTCGACGCGTACGAACATCCCGGGCGTCTTCGCCGCGGGCGACGTCGTCGACCACACCTACCGGCAGGCGATCACGGCCGCCGCTTCGGGCTGTACTGCCGCGCTGGACGCCGAGCGGTATCTGGCGGCCCTCAGCGATGGCCGCCCCAGCGAGGCCGGAGCAGCCGTCGCCGCAGTCTGAGGCACGGGGGAGGGCTGGAATTGCGGCACGCGCTTCCAGCCCTCGGGCCTTCCGCCCGGCTTCCGGGCTCCTTGGCATGCTCGCCAAGCACGAGTCAGCTGTGCTTCGTCGGCAGCCAACGGTCGAGGTAGGCAAGCAGCCCTTCCAGCTGTGCCCCGCGCGCGACGTAGCCGAGGTAGCCGTCAGGGCGTACGAGTCCCTGGACCGCATCCGGCCACGGGCTGTCCGAGCCAAGCCGATGCACGCCGATCAGGTCGGCTCGTCCACTCAGGACTGAGGTGAAGCGTTCGTCGGGCCAGAGCGTGGGTGGCCCGGACAGCAGGAGACGCCAGCCCGGTCCCGCACTCCGCGCCTGGAGCCCGCGTGGCAGGTCGGGCAGCCGGTCGCCCGCCCGCGGACCTCTCCTCGGTGGTCGCGAGCCCGCGGTGGAGGCGGGGCTTCGCCGGTAGTGGATGCCGAGCTCCGACACCGTACGGAAGACTCGCCCGCGCGGTCCGGTCGCGCGCAGCGCCAATGGAGCCAGGCGCGGGGCGAGGTGGGTGCGGGCGAGGCGGATGAGCGGGTTGCGGCTGGTGCCGATCGTGAAGGCGCGATCGGTGAAGCGCAGCACACTGCGGCCGACCGGGGCGCGCTCGGTCTCGTACGTCTCCAGCAGCTCTTCCGGTGCCCTGTCACGGCACACGAGGGCGAGCTTCCAGCCCAGGTTGAGGGCGTCCTGGATGCCGGTGTTCATGCCCTGGGCGCCGGCCGGGCTGTGGATGTGAGCCGCGTCCCCGGCGAGGAAGCAGGGGCCCGAGCGGTAGAGGGCGGCGCCGCGGTTGTGGAGCCGGAAGTCGGTCATCCAGACCGGGTCCCGCAGCACCAGCCGATCGGAGGCGTACTTGTCGGTGATCTGCTGCAGGAACCCGAGTTTCACCTCGGCATCCGGGGCGCCCGGCGGTCGCATGGCGAGCATCCGCCAGGTGGCCGGCGAGCCGAGCGGGAAGAAGAACAGCATCCCGGACCCGGTCATGTAGGTGTGCACGGCACCGCGTTCCAGCCCGTCGACCTCCAGATCGGCGAGCAAGAACGTCTGCCGATACGCGCGCCCCTCGAAGCCGATGCCCGCCTGGGCACGCACCGTGCTGTGCGCGCCGTCGCAGCCCACGACGTACCGCGCCGCCACGCTCTCCTGGGTGCCGTCGCCATGCCGGAGCCGGCAGATGACGGACGGGCCCTGCCGCTCCAGACGGACCAGCTCGGTGCCCCGCTCGATGACCACCCGCTGCCCCTCCAGATGCTCCGCGAGGACACTCTCGGTCTCGGCCTGCGAAAGGAACAGCAGGAAGGGATACGCGGTATCGGTCAGCCCGATGTCGAACAGTGGCATCTGCACCACACGCTGCGGCAGATGCATCCGCAACTGCATCGCGGGATTGCCGCGGGCGATCAGTTCCCGTGTCACACCGAAGTCGGTGAGTGCCTCCAGGGTGCGCGGCTGGATGGCCAGCGCGCGCGATTCATGGGCGCGGTCGAGGGAGCGGTCGACGATGCGGAAAGTGGTCCCGTAGCTGCGCAGTTGCGCGGTGAGCGCAAGCCCGGTGGGACCCGCACCGACCACCAGCACGTCCAAAGGCGCCGTCATGAATCCACGGTAGTGCTCGAACGTCTTGGCCATCGCCTGGCCCTGATGGAGATCACCGTCCACGCGGCACGCTGCGCAGCCACAGGCCCAGTGCTCACCCGCCGCGTCCGGATCACGCAGCGGGCGCAGCCCGCAAGGCAGGTCCGCCAAGGAAAAGAGGCGAGCGCGTCGCCCAGCGCGCTCCTTGGCTACGTGGATCCCGGCGCAGGCTGGGCGAGGATCTCACCGCACAGCACGACGCAGTCCGCGCAGATCCACACGTCGGGACCGGCGACCAGGCGACGTTCGTCGCTTCCCGGGTGGCCGCAGAAGGAACAGCGGGCGGAGGTGTCGTCCGGGCGGCGCTTTCGGCGGCTGCGGCGCCCGAGGGCAGTGCGCGGGACGTTGATGTAGCAGTGGAGTTGGCGCTTGATGTCCGCCGGGTCGACGCCGATGTCGTTGAGGACGCGGCGGGCCCGCGAGCCGGGGTTGGTCGCGATGACGGCGAGTAGCTGTGGCGTGTTGACCACGACGGGCGCGCAGATGGGCGTGCGTTCGGTTGCCAATTGCTCGGCGGCGGCCAGTGCAGCCGTCGCCTCCTCGGAGATCACAGGCTGCCCCGACCCCCTCGTAGCGGCGGGGTAGTCGAAGAGGCGGCGGCTGGCTTCGCGGATCTTGTCGCGGGTGACACCGAGGTGTTCGAGGGTGGCGGCGGCCACGCCATCGGTGAGCAGGCCGAGCAGAAGGTGTTCGGTGCCGGCTTCGGCGAGGCCGTCGGCCTCGGCGGCGGCCAGCGCGGCGGACAGGCCGCACTTCAGGTCCCGGCCGCGGATCAGGCTGCCGGCCGCGGGCGTCTCCTGGATGCGGTCGACGCGATCGGCGTAGCGCTGGCGTGCGGCCTGGCGGGAGACACCGAGGTGTTCACCGATCACCGTCCACGAGTGCCCGGCGGCGCGCACCTGGCGCACGACCTGGTCGACGGCCTCGTCGGCGTGGCCGGTCAGGTCCTGGGTGACGGCGATGACAGCGTCCAGCAGGGCGAGTTCGTCGTCTCCGGCGCGGGCGTGGGCCGCTGCGATGAGCTGCTCCACGGTGGGTTCTTCGCTCATGCTGACAACCGTAGATTGTCACCCTCTGGCTGACAATCCCTCGTTGTCACTACATTGCCAGGCCGCCGATGATGCTGCAGATGTCCGCATCCCCGCACCTGCTCGGGTCAGTGGTGGCGGCGCGTTCGGCCAGGCCGCGCAGGGCGGTTCGGGTCTTGCGCAGCTCGGCCATGCGCCGCTCGATGTCCGTGAGGTGCTGCTGGATCAAATCCGTGACGTGGGCACACGGCGCCTCGCCCGAATCCCGCAGGACAAGAACCGAGCGGATCTCCGCGAGCGTCAGACCTGCCGACTGCGCGTCGCGGACGAAGGCCAGCCGGGCGCTCGTCTGCGGCGGGTAGTCCCGATAGCCGCCCGCTGTGCGCGGCGGCGCGGGCAGCAGCCCGGCCTGCTCGTAGAAGCGGATGGTCTTGGCCGTCAGCCCGTTCGCGGCGGCCAGTTCTCCGATGCGCATACCAGCGAGCCTAAGGGTCGTCCCGTAACTGCCCCCGGCGTGGGCGGTCCAGGGGCACCCGTCTCTCTCAAGCGGTGAGTTGAGAGACTCCTGGCATGGGATCTTGGGGAACCTTGGGACCGGCGCTGTTGTCTCTGGCAGGTGTTGCGCTTGGCGCGGGCGGGTCGCTGTTTGGCCAGTACCTGGTGTCGCGAGCGAGCGCCCGGCAGTTGGAGATACAGGAGTCAGCCGCGCACCGCGCGGAGCTGAAGAACGTGATCCTGAAGTTCCTGAGCATCGCGTCGCAGGTGGAGAAGGCGGCGTTCACGCCCCCACACGCCGGCGTCAGCACAGCCGATCCCGGGATCGACCGACTCGTCGACGACCTGTGGCTCGCGCACGCGGAGATCGACCTGTCGGCCAGAAGCGAGCCCCTGCGGGGCGCTGCCTATCGCTATGCGGCCCGCCTTACCGAGGCGGGCCGAGGCGCGCTGGCCGACGCGTCCGCGCTGCGCGGGCCACAGGTGCAGTTCTTCGATGCCGCGTACGACGACATGTGGCCCGGTCAGCGACGGGCCGCCGGGGATGCCCTCACGCCTCGATGAGACAGGACAGCGGGTGAGACGATCTTGCCGTGGCTGGTGTGATCACGGCGTCGGAGCCGTCCTGGATAACCCCGTTCTCCGGGCTGAGCCCGTCATGCTTCCGCAAGCTGATCACCGCGTTACGCCGCGAGGGCGTGGAGCCGGTGCGCAAAGGCCGTCCCTGGAGCCTGCCGCTGGAGGACCGCGTGCTGCTGGTGACCGCGTACTGGCGCACGAACTTGACGCTGCGCCAGCTGGCCCTGCTGTTCGGCATCTCGAAGTCCGCGGCCGGCCGCATCATCGACCATCTCGGGCCGTCGCTCGCGCTCCGGTCCCGCAAGCGGTTCCGCGAGGACACGGTGCTCATCGTGGACGGCACACTCGTCCCTACCCGGGACCACGCGATCGCCGAACAGTCCAAGAACTATCGGTACTCCACCAACCACCAGGTCGTCATCGATGCCGATACCCGTCTGGTCGTCGTGGTCGGCCGGCCTCTGCCGGGCAACCGCAACGACTGCAGAGCGTGGGAGGAATCCGGGGCCAAGGCCGCCGTCGGCAAGACGATGACGATCGCCGATGGCGGCTATCCGGGCACCGGACTCGTGATGCCGCACCGCCGCCGGGCCGGTGAGGAGCTGCCCGGCTGGAAGCAGGAACACAACCGCTCGCACAAGCAGGTCCGGGCCCGCGTCGAGCACGCCTTCGCCCGCATGAAGACCTGGAAAATCCTCCGCGACTGCCGCCTCAAGGGCGACGGAGTCCACCACGCCATGCTCGGCATCGCCCGCCTGCACAACCTCATCCTCGCTGGATAGACCGCCAAGTCACCAGCCAGACGGCCATGCTCGCCCATTTGGAGATCATTTACGGGACGACCCTTAGCCTTGACCTTCCAGTGCACTGGAAGGTCTAACGTCGGTCGTATTCCCAGCGACCTGGAAGGACGCAGCCATGCGCATCACTCTTCTGACGGTGCCCGACTGCCCCAACGCGCCTCTTGTACGAGAGCGGATCGGCCAGGCGCTCGACGGACGGACCCCAGAGGTGGAGCTGGTCGAGGTCACCGACGAAGCGCAAGCCGCACGGCTCGGGATGACCGGCTCCCCGACCGTCCTCGTCGACGGCACCGATCCGTTCGCCGTGCCGGGGGCTGCAGCGTCCGTCTCCTGCCGCCTCTACCGGAGCCCGGACGGGCGGGTCGAGGGGGCGCCGAGCCTGGCTGATCTGCAGCGTGCCCTGTACGTCGCAAAGGCCGGTGAAGACAGCGACTGCCCGCCCATGGACGCGGCAGGCCGCGGTGGACGCGGCCGCCTCGCGCCCGTCAGCGGAGGACTGCGCGCCATGCAACAGGCCATCCTGCGGTCTTTCGCGACCACCGGCCAGGCACCCGAGCCGGCCGACCTGGAGCAGGTGGCAGACCCCTCCGGGCGGGACCTGCGCGAGATCCTGGCCGATTTGGCCGCCGAGGACTTCCTCACCCTCGATGACCAAGGACGCATCCGGGCGGCGTACCCCTTCTCCGCCACCCCCACCGCCCACCGGCTCCACCTCGCCGACGGCACCGAGGCGTGGGCGATGTGCGCGATCGACGCGCTCGGCGTCCCGGACATGCTCGGCACCGACGCCGTGATCACCTCTGCCGACCCGGTCACCGGCGAGACCGTCACCGTCACCTCCACCGGCGGCCACATGACCTGGCGGCCCACCACCGCCGTGGTCTACGTCGGCCAACGCTCCTGCACCGGACCCGCCGCCGACATCGCCTGCGGAGCGCTGAACTTCTTCACCAGCGGCCGCACCGCACGGAGCTGGGCCGAGCAGCACCCCGACTTCACCGGCAAGGCCATAGACCAGACCCGCGCCGAAGCCCTGGGGCGGTCCGTCTTCGGCTCGCTCCTGACGCAAGCGGAACCTGCCCGACCGTCGGGAAACCCGGCTGCCGTGAAGACCGAGCGCCAACACGGACGAGAACGCGGATGATGACCGGCCTGCGTATCCGCAGCGACGCCGTTGACCTGCCCGGCCTTACCTGCCCACCCGGGGCGCTTGTCGGCGACGACGTCCCAGCGTAACGAAACATGCATGAATCCGCGCGTTCCACGCCGCCCCGGCCGCAGGAACGAGGCGCCAGCCCCGCGCGACGGTCCGAGGTGCCCGACGCCTGGGAGCACACCGGCAGGCCAGGCGCTGATACCGGCACCTTCTCGGTAGCGGCGGCCAATTCCGCGGGTGTGGCGTCGTGATCCAGCAGTCGTGGTTCCGAAGTCCCGTTCGCCCGTGATCGCCATCACGGGCGTTGTTGCGTTTCAGCGCCTCTCCGGACCAGGGCGATCACCTCCCGGGCACGCAGGGCGCGGGCCCGGTTTCCCTCGAAGGAGACGGTCATGGCCAAGGGCACTGTCAAGTGGTTCAACAGCGAGAAGGGCTTCGGCTTCATCGAGCAGGAGGGCGGCGGCCCCGACGTCTTCGCCCACTACTCCAACATCGCCGCCCAGGGCTTCCGTGAGCTGCAGGAAGGCCAGAAGGTCGAGTTCGACGTCACCCAGGGCCAGAAGGGCCCACAGGCGGAGAACATCCGCCCCGTCTGATCGCGCTGTTGCGGCAAGGCCCGGCATACCAACCTTGAGGCCGCCGGGCCTTGCCGCCTGCCGTATCCCGGCAGACGGCCGGTGTCCCAGGCCGAGCCTAGGGGGGCCTCCTCGATCTTGAAGTATCTCTCCTGATCGGGCGGTGCAGCCTATACGCTGCGGGAATGCAGGAGTTGACGTTGCGCGTCCGGGTGGCCGCCTATGTGCTGCGACGCCGCGCGGGACGGCCGGTGGAGCTGCTGGTGTTCGACCACGACGCGGACCTGCCGTCCGGCACGCATGTCCCGGCAGGGGGTGTGGCACCGGAGGAGCCACTGGAAGAGGCAGTGCTGCGGGAAGTTGCAGAGGAGTGCGGGCTGACATGCGTCCGCATCCTGCGCCCCATCGCTGAGGAGCAGACCCCGCACCCGATCCGCCGCTTCCCCCGCCACACCACCTTCTTCGAACTGGCAGTGGACGGCGACGCAGATGTCCCGGATGTGTGGGACCACCGTGTGACGGGCGCGGGCCGCGACAATGGCATGAAGTTCCATTGCCGTTTTGAGCCACTGCCCCTGACCTTCACCTTGGCGGACGGTCAGGACGCCTGGCTGGACCGTCTGGAAGTGTGATCGCACGCGGCCTGCTGGGTGCCGGGCCGGCTTGCCGCCGACTCGGCGAGAGCTGATCGCAGGTCGGCAGGCTGGGGCGGCTGCAGCACACCGTTCCCAGAGACGGTGACACACTGCGCTGCATGTCCGCTGATGACGCTTTCCACTGCACGGCGCCCAGGGCGCTGCGTGATCCCGACGTGCTACGTGCCCGGCTGAGTGCGGTACGGACCGAGCCGGTGCAGCCCTTGAACGACTGAGTGGAGAAACTGCGCGGCCGGCTCGGTGACGGCGAGAGCGTGCCCTGGTTCGATCCCGCGTCCGGCGGAGTCGAGGCCCGTAGTCTGTTCCTGCTGGAGGCGCCGGGTCAGAAGTCCATGGGGGCGGAGGCCGAGTTGCGTCGCGCCGGCAGCGGCATCATCTCCATCGACAACGACGACCCGACGGCGCAGAACTGCTGGACACTGCGCACGGAGGCCGGTCTGCCGTACCGGGCTTCCGTGCACTGGAATGTCGTGCCGTGGTACCTGGGCACGGCGAACCGCATAGCCGCGCCCGGACGGACGGAGATACAGCGCGCGGCGCCGTTTCTCCACGAGGTGATCACCTTGCTGCCCGCCCTGGAGGTGGTCGTCCCCATGGGACGCAAGGCCCAGACCGGCTGGGCCACCTACCAGCAACGGTACGCGCCGAAGGTACACACGCTCCCTACATGGCACCCCAGCCCCCGAGTGTTCGCCTCTCGGCCCGCCGCCCGCCAAGAGATCCTGGAGGTACTCCAGCAGACGGCGCGCCTGCTCGGCGCCGCGTGAGGTGGCGTAGCTGCGCCTCTTGGGTCGCACCTGGCCGGGGCCACGATTTCCGGCCCCGAGGGCCGTCGACGAGATACCGCGGGAAATGACCGCACGTTGCAGCATGCACCCCTCGCCGAGCCCGAATTGCGGGCTCAGCCCATTCGTGCCACCCGCTCCGAGCCGGTCCCTGCGCGCCGGGCGGCAGCCGGCGACGCAGCCACGAGGACCAGGAAGCCGCCCATGGCATGGAAGAGCGCAGCTCCAGCGGCGAAGACGCGGGCCTGGGCCTTGGTGGCCTCGTCGTACTCGTGCGCAGTAAGCGGGACCGGCTCACAGCGCCGCTCGGTGTTGTTCCAGCGGGTGCAGTAGTGGCCACCGCGCCCGTCGGTCTTGGCGTCCTGCGCCGCACCCCCGGTCGCCATGGTCAGCAGCAGCGCGGCGAGCACCACCACGTAGGCGCACTTCAGGCCGGTCGACAGGTTTCGTACGAACTGGAGCATCCCGATGCTGTTCGCCCTGCCGAGCAGGGTCCTGCCGCCCTCGGAAAACAAGGCTCGCACCAACGCGGCGCCGAAGACCGGGAAGATCGCGACGAACACGACGCCCACGGCAGCGAAGGGGACCTGGTTCGGACCGGGTAGCCAGGTTGCCGTCGTGAGCAGCAGTGCAAGCACACACAGCGCCCAGGCCAGCACGAAGTGCATACGGCTGACGCGAGTCGGACTGGAAAGCTCGAACCGATCCATGCGCCACTCCCCCCTGCGAGTGCCGTTGCCGTCAGCTCTGGCGGCGGCCACGCCTGAAGCAATGGCGCGGCATAGCGACCCGCTACGACAAGACCGCGAGTCCTACACAGCCCCCGTCACCCTCGCATCCCTGCTGATGCGGGCGTGACATCGGAGGACAACTCCCAGGAGAGTTCGGTTGGAGATCAGCCAGGGAGTTCGTCCGGTGGCGCCAACGCGTCACCAACTTGGATCAAACGCAGACCATGGCGGGGGGCCGGAGTCCTCGGACATGTCACTCCGGCACCGCATCCTTGCAGCTCTCCGAAACTCTCACCACGCCGAAGACCACCGGGTAATCGGTGATCTGCTGGTTCGGTCCCGGCTCGGAGTTGCAGATCTTCCACGCCGCCGGGTCGTCCACCAGACGGCCCCGCCCGCTTGCGTCCTTGAAGGTCATGTCGAGTTCGGAGCCCATCTGCTCGTACGCACGCCCGGCGTTGCCGCCGATGACATCGGGCATGGTGGCGGTGACCGGCTCGGGGTTTGCCGAGCGACGCGTCTGGGCGGCCCCCGAGCCTGTCGTGGTGCTCGCCGAGACGCCCGGCACGGACGACGCGCCACAGGCGGTGAGCGAGGCCAGGACCGCGGCGGCGAGGGCGGGTCTCAAGAGCTTGGTGACGGCCATGTTTTCTCCCAGCGTGATGGCAGTTCGGAGCAGTATTCACGGTGAGACAAGAGGAAGCACCTCTGTCTTGATTGCGGTTCGGTGCGGAGACCGCCGCCTCGTCATACCAAGCCCCTCGCCCTTGCATCCTCCCTCATGTGGCGGTGGCATTTGACGACAGGACCAGGCCGGTCGGCCCGGCCCAACACGATGGAGGTTGCCCCGCATGACCGACTCTGACCTGTCCATCCTCCGGGAACGGGCTGACAAAGGTGACGCGACCGCGGTCGACGAGCTGATCGAACTCGCCACCGAGCAGGGCGGCTTGGAGGAACTGCGACGGCTTGCCGATCAGGGCAACACCACCGCGGCTGAGCAGCTCGCGGAGCTCACCGTGCAGTGATTGCTGCCATCGCTTCTCAAACGCCGTACGCCAGCCCGTCTACGACGTGACCGCCTCCGACACGTCGGTGTGCGCCAGGGAGCGGCCCGGTGCCATCGGCACGCTCAGCACCATGGTCAGGCCGCCGCCGGGGGTGTCCTCGGCGGTGAGGGTGCCGCCCATGGCCTCGGCGAAGCCGCGGGCGACCGCGAGGCCGAGGCCGACGCCGTTGCCGCGCGGGGCGTCGCCGTAGCGCTGGAAGGGTTCGAAGATGCGGTCCTTGGCCTCGTCGGGGACGCCGGGGCCGCGGTCCACGACGCGTACCTCCACCCGGTCGGCGATGGCGCTGGCCGAGACCAGGACCGGCTCGTCCGCGGGGCTGTACTTCACGGCGTTCTCGACGACGTTGGCGACCGACCGCTCCAGCAGGCCCTTGTCGACCGCCACCATGGGCAGGGTCTCGGGGATGTCCAGCACAACGGACGAGTCAGGATCCGGTATGCCGCCCAGCGCCATGGGGACGACCTCGTCCAGGTCCACCTCGCGGATCAGGGGAGTCACCGTGCCGGTCTGAAGACGGGACATGTCGAGTAGGTTGCCCACCAGGTGGTCGAGGCGGTCGGCGCCCTCCTCAATGGCCGCGAGGAGTTCGGCCTGGTCCTCCTCGGACCACTCCACGTCGTCCGAGCGCAGGGAGGTGACCGATGCCTTGATGCCAGCCAGCGGCGTGCGCAGATCGTGGCTGACGGCGGCGAGCAGGGCGGTGCGGATGCGGTTGCCCTCGGCCAGCTCCTTGGCCTGGTCCGCCTCGGACTGCAGGCGCCGGCAGGGGCAGCGTCTGTGCGTGGTGGGTCTGGCTGGTCGACGGTGTGGTGGTCGCCGTCGGTGGTCGTGCTGTGGCTGGACTGATCGTCGGATTCGACGCACCGGTCGGCTGTGCCGTGATCATCGCACGACCATCTGGCCCCTGAGCCTCAAGCGGACGACCCATGAACGGGACAGGCCGCTCCCGCGCCGCGCAGGTGCCTCCGAAGGCAACCTCCGCCGTCGTCTTCACGAACGACTCCACCGGGTCTCGATCCTGCATCCTCAGCGACGGGCCGCGTGCCCCGTGCGCGCTGCTCAGCCGCACCGCAGGCCGTGCATACACACGCCCGGGAGAAATCACCGCTCCGTCGCGCCATCGGCCGGCTCACCAAGGTGTTCAGCGAGCTGGAAGAGGGCGGGCAGCGCGTCCGTGATGGCCGCGCGGGCGTCGTCGTCGAGAGCGGCGAGGGCAGCGTCGATTCGGCGCTCGTGGGCGGTGGTCCAGGCGGCGAGCTTCTCGCGGCCGGCGTCGGTGAGGGTGACGACGGAGGCGCGGCGGTCGGCGGAGTCAACGTCCCGCGCGACCAGCCCGGCGGTGATCATCTGGCCGATCAGCCCGCTGACCGTGCTCGGGGCCAGGCGCCGACGGGCAGCCAGGTCGCTGATCCGCGCCGGAGAGTGCTCACCCAGGACCTGCAGGAGCTCGACCTGCGCCATGGGGAGGGTCTCCCACGGGTAGTCGGTGCGGATCGAGGAGCGCAGCGCGCGGCGCAACCGGGTCACTGCCTCGGTGAGCAGACGGGCCTCGGGCGCCTGAGCGGCGGAGCGGGGCGAGGAGACCTCGGAGCGGGGCTGCGCAGACATGCGGCAAGGGTAGCCGGGCCGCACACAGGTGCCGCCCGGCCGCCCGCAGACCGGCCGCCTGGTCGACCCTGCCTGGGCATCTTCCCAAAAGGTTCGGTGTCCGATGTATTGTCGGTGGGTCCTCCCCCGGCCCTCGGGCCGGGTTTCACACGTGCAAGAAACGGTCGAGCCCTTGAACCTGGCGTACCTGCCCAGTCCCTCGCAGGGGGTGTGGCATCTCGGGCCGCTGCCGATCCGCGCGTACGCGCTGTGCATCCTGGCCGGCATCTTCATCGCGGTCTGGCTAACCGGCCGACGCTGGGAGGCGCGGGGCGGCCGACGGGAGGACATCGCGGACATCGCGATCTGGGCGGTGCCGTTCGGCATCCTCGGCGGACGCCTCTACCACGTGATCACCGACCCGGAGTTGTACTTCGCCGCCGGAAAGCAGCCCCTGCACGCGCTGTACATCTGGGACGGCGGCCTGGGCATCCCCGGCGCGGTGGCCCTTGGTGCGGTGGGTGCCTGGCTGGGCTGCCGCCGCCGCAGCGTCAAGCTGTCCGACTTCGCCGACGCCGTCGCCCCTGGGCTGGTGCTGGCGCAGGCGATCGGCCGGTGGGGCAACTACTTCAACCAGGAGCTGTACGGCAGTCCAACTCATCTGCCGTGGGCGCTGTACATCGACCCGGCCCACCGTCCCACCGACTCCCCCTCCGTCGCCCTGTACCACCCCACCTTCCTGTACGAGTCGCTGTGGGACCTGGGCGTGATGGTCCTGCTGCTGTGGCTCGACGCCCGCCACCACCAGCGGCTGCGGCGCGGTCGGCTGTTCGCCTGCTACGTCCTGGCCTACACCACCGGCCGGGCCTGGATCGAGGCGCTGCGCATCGACCACGCCAACCACTTCCTGGGTCTGCGCCTGAACGACTACGTCTCTCTGCTGCTGTTCACCGGCGCACTGGCCTACCTGATCGTCTCCCGGCGTTCGCGTCCGGACGACGACGCCCCGTACCCGGCTCGGGATGATGCGGATGCCGAGCTGGTGCCTGCTCAGGCGTCCCAGCGGGCGAAGGCGTGACGGAGGCCGCGCCAGCGTCGCCGGCCGCCTCCGATCACCCATATCCGGGATGGCGCATCGGCCCGCTGCTGCCCGCCCGCCTGCGCCCGCTGGACCGGCCCCGGCTGTGGGTGGAACTGCTGTGCACCGGACTCCTCTACTGGGCCTACACCCTCACCCGCAACGCCGTGCCCGCCCACCGCACGGAAGCTCTGCACCGCGCGCAAGCCATCCTGCGCGCCGAGCAGACGCTGCACGTGAACATCGAGCTCACGGTCAACCACGCGGCCGACCGGATCGGCTGGCTGATTGTGGGGATGAACTACTACTACGCCACCCTGCACTTCATCGTCACCATCGGTGTGCTGGTGTGGCTGTACGTCCGCCATCCAGGCCGCTACCGCTCGGTGCGCACCGCCCTGTACACCGCCACCCTGTTGGCACTGGCCGGCTTCGCGTTCTGCGCCACCGCCCCGCCCCGGTTCCTGGCCAGGCACGGATTCATCGACACCGTGGTCGTCCACCACACCTGGGGATCGTGGGCCTCCGGGGATGTTGCCTCTCTCTCCAACCAATACGCCGCGATGCCCTCGGTGCACATCATCTGGTCCGCCTGGTCCGGCCTCACCCTGGCCTTCCTCGCCCGCCGCACCTGGGTTCGGGTGCTGGGCGTCTGCTACCCGCTGGCGACCTTCACCGTCATCCTGGCCACTGCCAACCACTTCGTCACCGACGCGGCCGCCGGGGCCGCCACCCTCGCTCTCGGCTTCCTCATTCAGCGGCTGTTCACCGGCCGTGCCACCTACCCCGCGCTGCGGCGGAACTCCCTGACGGCCAGCCGGCCCTGACACAACGCCAGCACCGCCCAGACTCCGGCGATGGCGGCCAGCCAGCGCGCCTGCAACACCACCGCGCCCGCCACCGCGAGTGCAGCGACCAGGTGCAGGTCTCGCGGGAGGTGCCGGCCAGGGCGGCGAGCTGTTCGTGGGTGAGGGCGATCTGCGGGTGACGGACGCCCGGGCGGAGTCGGCCCGCCGGGGTCTGGGTGCGCCCTGGGCGAGGTCGGGGAAGTCGTTGGGCGAGACGGCCTTGCGCTGGACGACGGAGAAGTAGATCTCTCTGCCCCCGGGGTGAGGGTCAAGCCCTTGCAGCCCGCCGGGGCGCAGGCACAGCAGGTTCGGGATCGCGCGGGGTGAGGGACGCGCTCTGCTAAGAAACGGAGCCGCAGCCGGGCCGGCCTGCTGGATTCCAGCGAGACGCCAGGCAGCCCCAGTGACCACATCGCGCGGTGGACTTCTCCTGCGTCAAGGGTGCTCTCCGCGATCGGCTCGCGCCGCCGCTCGACACCTCGGTCACGTTCCGTGTCCGGTGTCTGAAGAACCGGCGTGCCCGGCGGTTTGCTGAGGTTGATGGTCGAGGCCGTGCCTGCGCCGGCCTCGTTCGGCGTGGTCGAGCGGCGAGAGCAGGACACAGCCGACCTGGTCGTCGCGGCGCAGCAGCCAGTTGGAGATGGCGGTGATCTCGCAGCCCGCGTAGCCGCGGATGCCCGCGAGCAGCAGGGACGCCGCGATGAAGACGGCGAAGCCCGGCAGAATCGGCGGGTACAGCAGCGCGGCGGCGGTTCCGGCCGCCAGCGGCACGAGGTATCCGAGCGGACCGGTGGCGTTCAACCTCTTGCCGGTCATGCGTGCGTAGCCGATCTGCACGACGGCCAGGACGGCGGTGAAGCCGGCGAGGCCGAGGAGGGCCTGCCAGGCGTTCGGTCGGTCGCCGGAGGGCGCGAGGTAGAGCGCGGCGAGCATTCCGCCGCCGAGCAGGAGGCGTGCCCAGGTGCCGATCGGGCCGATGGCCCGTCCGCGGCGCGGCGTGTACTGGTGGAGCTGTGAGTCGTTCATGGCGCACTTCCCGTCGGCGTCTCTTCCGGTCTGCTGTCGCCGTCGAGTCTTGCCGGGCGGCCCGGTGCCGCACATCGACCGGGGCACCGGTTGTGCGCCACCGGGTGGTGGACCGGCTGGTCAACCACCCGGTGGATGCCGCCCGGGGCGGACGCTGACTATCGTCGGAAGGGCAGGCGAGGGAGACATCGTGACCACGACCACACGGCCCGACTCCTGGCAGCGACGGCGGCTGCTGTGGCAGCACGCGTTCTTCTACGCGTGGCTGGCACTCACCACGGTGGGCCCGCTGCGGGACCACATCACCGCGGGCCAAGCGGCGGCCGCGCCCCTGGCGCTGGTACACCGACGTCGCCCGCCGCCTCCACATCAGCGTGGCCACCGTGAAGACCCACCTCCTGCACGTCTTCGCCAAGCTCGGCGTCAACGACCGCACCGCGGCCGTCACCCTCGCCCTCGAACGGGGGATCATCCGCCTCGAGCGCTGACCCGCTCCCGATGCGCTCGAGGTCGGCCATCGCGCCGCCACGCACCTGCCGCTCCGTGCAGGGCGGCAGTAAGGACCCCGCAAGCCGGACTGCGACGCGTGCGCACCGGGGAGGCATACGACGGTCAGGCGCGGTTGACCCGCCGGACCACCAACACGGTCAGGAGCACGATGCCCGCGGCGAGCGGCATGGTGACGGACAGCAGCAGCCAGGCGGACGGTGCGGCATCCGAGCCGGTTCTCAGCAGGTCGGCGTGCTCCTGCTGGTTGACCTCCAGTACCGCAAGGAGTGCGCCACCGGTCACGACCGCGGCCTTTCGGTGAGTGACCCGGACGTTCAGCCACCGGCCGCGCAGCCGGCCGACCGCCTCGCGGAGCACCGCGGCTGCCGCCCCCATGACGAGGACGATGCTGAGCGGGTTGTAGCGCCATCCCGTGGCGAGATCGCCACGCATCGCCGCGTGCACCCCTCGTGTGGCGCCGCACAGTGGAGCCATCACGCCCGCGTAGTGCAGCGGACCGTGCAGATCCACCGGTGGCAGCCCGAGGACGGCCAGCAGCGCCCCCACCGCGAGGCCGACCACGGCCAGCGGACCGGCCCACCGGTGCTGGTCGCCGTCCTCCCAGACCATCCGGAACGGCAGCCACCATCGCCCGCGACTCCTCGCGCTCACCGCATCCCTCATGCCGTCATCTCCCATACTCGGGCCTCGAACCGCCGTGCCCGGCTGCCGTCACCCGCCACCGGTGCAGCGGCCCGAGCAGCGCGAGCATGACGCCCGTACGGAACTCCACGCACGGCCGGATCCCGACGCAGACGTGCCTCGGCGACGAGCGGCACGACGGCGCACCGGGCGGCGAGGCGACGGACGGGGTGGGGGAGCAGCCGCACGCGTCCAGCCGATCACGCAAGGGGCGGGCTGTCCCGCCCGGACGGCCTGCCGGGTGACACGGTGTCAGCCTTCCGCCCTGGACGATGACCTTCCGACAGTGAGCCTTGCATGAAGGTTCGGCCTTCAATTCGGCGATTGCGCTACGCGCGTCGCACTCTGGAAGGGACAGGAGCGCGGCCGTTGACTGGAGGAGCCCAGGGGACCCGCCGAGCCCGGCGCCTGACGGCGACGGTCCGGATGCGCGCTCACGGGGGTAAACACACAGGGGGAAAGCACATGTCCGTATCTCACGGCATGCCGTCGCGCGGTCTCAGCAGCGCCGAGACCAGCGGAGGCTTCGGGCGGATGTTCCCGCAGCTGCCGCCGCGCCGGGCCACCGGCCTGGAGATGGCATTAACCTTCGGCGCACCCGGCGGCCTGATGGACGGCGGGGACACCGGCGACAGCCAGCTCGACCCGGAACTCCCGGCGGGATTCACGTACTTCGGGCAGTTCATCGACCACGACCTGACGCTGGACGTCATGTCGCGTCTCGGCGACCACACCGACCCGTCCGCCATCACCGACTTCCGTACGCCACGACTCGAACTGGACAACCTGTACGGCGCCGGGCCCGTCGTCAGCCGCCATCTGTACGACGGCTCGCCCGAGGGCAAGCTGGCGCTGACGCCGAGCGGGGTGGACCTCGCCCGGACACCGGCCGGTGTTCCCTTCATCGGCGACCCACGCAACGACGAGAACCTGATCCTCAGCCAGTTCCAAGTGGCCATGATCAAGTTCCACAACCGGGTGGTGGACAAGCTCGTCGTGGGAGAGATCACAGATGCCTTCGGGCAGCCGCTCCCGCCCAAACCGGAGCCCGAGCCGCCGACACAGCAGCCCGGCGTCCCGCTGGACCAGCTGCTCGACGTGGAGAACTACTACGACACCGTCTTCGCCGCGGCCCGCCGACTGGTCCAGTGGCACTACCAGTGGATCATCGTCCACGAGTACCTGCCGCTGATCGCCGACGCGAAGATCACACGGGACGTCGAGGAGAACGGGCCGCGGTTCTTCCAGCCCGGCAAGACCCCGTTCATTCCCGTCGAGTTCGCGGTGGCGGCCTTCCGCTTCGGCCACCCGACGGTGCGCACCAGCTACCGGGTCAACGAGGACTTCGCCGCGCCGATCTTCCCGGACGACCCGAACGCGCCCGCCAACCCGCGCATGGACCTGCGCGGCGGGATGACCGTCCTGCCCGAGCACGCGGTCGACTGGCGGTTCTTCTTCGACGTGTCCCGCACCAGCGAACCGCAGACCGCGAAGCGGATCGAGGCCACACTCAACACCCAACTGCTGAACCTCCCGGTCAGCGCGGTACCCGGCGCCCGCCAGGGAGCCCTCGCCCAGCCGGTGGCCTCCCTGGCCGTACGCAACCTGCTGCGCAGCGAGACCCTCGGCCTGCCGTCCGGCCAGGACGTGGCCCGCGCCATCGGCGAGATCCCGCTGACGGACGAGGAACTGGGCACCACAGGCCCGGTCTACCTCTGGTACTACGTCCTCAAGGAGGCGGAGGTCCTCAACCGCGGCCGCAATCTCGGCCCCGTCGGCTCCCGCATCGTCACCGAGGTCCTCATCGGCCTGCTGGACGCCGACCCGTCCTCGTACCGCTCGGTGTTCCCGCGCTGGCGGCCGACGCTCGCGGAGACGCCGGGGCGGTTCGAGATCGCGGATCTGCTGTATGTGGCGGGGGTTGTCGGCTGACGGACGAGTACGCCCAGGTCTGCCGGATCCTGGGGGCGGCTTCCGACTGCCGCCCCCACTTGTCTTCTTAGAGCTGCGAGCGGACGACGGCAGCACAGCAGATGGCTGCCAGTAGCAATGCGGCACCGGCCGGGCGCCATCCTGCCGCCGCCGGGCCGGGAAGGAGCCTGCCGGAGGGGTCGACGGCACCGTCGGGGTCGAAACCCATCGAAAGATGGTCTGCCGTCCTCCTCTGCAAAGGCAGTCGAACGTGTTCGCGCACACGTGAGCCGCTGCTACGCATCGACGTGTACGAGGTCACGGACGACGACATGGTGCGCCGGCTTTCCGTGCAGGCGGGGTGCGCTCCGGCTGCAGCGTGTGACCCTGTCGCAAGCGGCCGAGGGCCGAGTCAACCGGCGTCTCGCGGCGGATGCGAGGCGTCAACAACCTGAAGAGTCCCGCCTGCCGGAGGGGGGCGCCGGTCCGCCCGAGGGCCGACCTTGGCATACTGCAAACATGGCAGGCACAGCCCCGCGTACCCTCACACTCCTGGCAGCATCCCTGTCCGTGGCACTCGCCTTCCTGACCGCAGGCTGCTCGGACAACTCCTCCTCCCACGCCGCCGGCCCCGCTCCCGCGTCCGCTGGCCACCCGTCCGTCCCAGGCCGTGTTCATGTGGACGTCGCCGACGTCGACATGACCATCACAGACGCCGTCGCCCACCTCGACCATTCCGGCGACGGCTCACTCAACATGAGCGTGCGCAACGACGACGGCGTCCCCGAACACCTCGGCATGGTCGCGACCCCGGACGGCGGGCGGGGTGTCCTGGTCGGGGGAAAGTCGACCGAGGGCAACGGCTCACTGTCCACCGCAGGGATCCTGCTGCAAAGCAGCACCACCGTCACCTTCGGCGCCGACGGACCACGCGTGGTGCTGCACCACGTGCACGGCGTCACCGCCAAGCACACGCTGCCGGTGGCCCTGCAGTTCGGTGTGGCCGGACTGGTCCGGCTCCAGGCACGCGTCACCTCATCGTGAACGCCCCGCCTCCGGCCGAGGCGCACGCACCGGCACCTCTCCGAATCCGGCCGTGGCGCCGGTGAAGGCCGCGTCGAGCGCCTCGGCGCGATCGGCGTAGCCGGTGATACACGTGATCAGGCCGCCAGTGACGTCGAAGACGTGATACGCCACGCTCTCCGGGTGGGCCGGAGGCACGGTGCCGTGGATCCGCAGGCCAAGCACAACAGCTGCCGGGTAGGTGAAGGTCTCTTCGACAGTGGCCCGCAGTCCGAGCACATGCAGCCGGGAACAGCGGCTGAGGACATGCGAACGGGCGTGGCAGCCGGTGTCACCGCCGTCGGGCGGGCTCCAGCACACGTTCGGATGCAGGACCTCGGCGAGCATCCGGCAGTCGGCGGTCTCCAGGGCGTCGCGCAGGCGAGCGGCGACCGCCCGCTTACCAGGCCGGGGACTTGATGGCATCTGGACCTCTCCGCGTTACGGGGCTGCCCGCCCGGACTCTCCATCGCCTGCGCGCACTTGCTCCGCCGCGAGGTGTGTCCGGCGCGCTCGCCCCTCATGACAGGACCTAGACCGGAACTGCGGCCAGTTGGCGCAGGGACGGTCGTTGTCTGCCGGCGAGCGTGGTGCCGGCGATGTGGCCTGCGCCGGGCAGGCCCGCAAACCGCAGGGCAGCCCGGCGCAGACGCAGCCGGCGGGGCGATCCGGGGACAAACCAGCGGGCGGTCCTGCGGGCGGCGCGCTGCCTGCGGACGATGACCGGACGCCACAACCGTTCGTATCCGGCCAGCGCGTCCTCGACGCGGCGGGCACCGGCGAGCTGGTCGGCCAGGACGTAGGCCCCGCCGATCGCCAGCGATGCGCCCTGCCCGGCGACCAGGGACACGGCATGACAGGCGTCGCCCACCAGCACGACACGACCGCGACTCCAGGAGCGCAGGACGGTCTGGGCGACCTGGTCGTAGTAGATCTGCGAGGACGGCGGGCAGTGGGCCAGGGCGCGGGGCACGAACCAGCCGAGCGAGCCGTACTCGCGGCGCAGCGCGGCCCGAGAGTCGTCGGGCAGGCCGGATTCGGTGGCGTGGTGCACGGCGAACGCGGCGACCTTGCCGTCCCGCAGGGCGTACAGGCCCATCTGCCGGTCGACGGTGTCGGTGAGGCAGAACCGGTCGCCGAGCTCCGCGTGCATCTCCGGGTCGTCGAAGGTGAACGCGGCCGTGTGGTAGCCCAGTTGACGCACGTACCGCCGCTCCTCGCCGAAGACCAGACCGCGCACCGTGGAATGGAGCCCGTCCGCCCCGACCAGGAGGTCGGCGTCGACGATGCTTCCGTCGGTGAGCGTGACACGGACACCGTAGGCGTGGGAGTCGATGCGCGCCGGGCCGACGCCGAAGCGCAGGCCGACGGCGAAGGACAGCCGTTCCCGCAGGGCGAGTTCGAGGTCCGGCCGCATGATGCTCAACAGGCGCCCATTCAGAGGACGGGCGAAGCGGTCGTAGCCGAGCCGGGCGCGGCAGCGGCCGTGGTCGTCGAGGAAAGCCGCCTCGGAGACCGGGTAGCTGAGTTCCTGCAGCCAGGGCAGCACGCCCATGGCCTCAGCCGCGTCATAGCCCGGGCCGAAGAAGTCGATCATGTAGCCCTCGGTGCGGGGCCGTGGCGCCTGCTCCAGGACCACGACCTCCCAGCCGAGCACGTTGTGCAGGCGGCCGGCCAGCGACAGCCCGGCGATACCGGCCCCGCAGATCACCGCTCTCATCAGTGCGCCTCGCCTCTTCCACTCCGCGCAGACCGGGCACGCCCCGGCGCTCACACCCCTCCCCCACTTTTGCACTATGCAAAGCTTGGGTGTCAAGGAAGCCCCCAATTCGAGTGGCCCGACCGAGTGGAGCAGGAGGTTGCAGACCAGCGGCCCGGCGGCCTCGACGTCGATACCAAAGCCGCGCAGGGCGTCGGCGGGATCGGGCCGGCGGCTCAGCGTGGGGCCGGTCCACCGCAGTTCATCGCGGACTGACGCGCCCGCCCCAAGTCCTGGGTGCCCAGCAACGCGGCGGCTTCGCTGGTGCCGTGCCGCACCAGGCCGAGCAGGACGTGTTCGTCGGCCAGGCGCGGGTAGGGGTGCGCCGGCGGTGACGGTGGAGTCCTGCCCCGTTCGCGGGCCTCAGAGTGGGCGAGCCGGAGCGCTTCGTGGCCGTCAGGGGTCAGCCGGTCCCACATCATGTCTACGCCTTCCTCCACATCAGCGTGGCCACGTGAAGACTCACCTTCTGCACATCTTCGCCAAGCTCGGCGTCGACGACCGCACCGCGGCCGTCGCCCTCGCCCTCGCCCTCGCCCTCACCCTCGAACGGGGGATCACCGGACTCCAGCACTGATCCCACGTCCCTCGACGCCTGTCGCCGGTGGCGACTTCGGCCAGCGCGTCCCGTTGAGTGCGGCGACGGATACGTCCGTATACCTCCGTGACCCAGGAACCGGCCCCGGAGACATGACGTGGTGCGAGGGCAAGTGAACAACGCAAGGCGCACGGTCGGCTCGTTCCTGGTGGTGGTCGCCGTCCTTGCCTGTGCCCTTCTCCAGGGTGCGGTACCCGCATCCGCGCACGCGGTGCTGACCGGCAGCGACCCGCGCGAGGACAGCGTGCTGAAGACCGCGCCGAAGCAGATCACCGTGACCTTCGACGAGTCGGTCGCCCTCGTCGAGGACTCCCTGCGCGTGCTCGATCCCGACAACCGCCCGGTGACGGACGGCGATCCCCGGCACGCGGGCGGCCGGGGCAACACCGACAGCGTGCCGCTGGCGAGCGGGCTGAAACAGGGCACCTACACCGTGTCCTGGCGGGTGGTGTCGGCGGACAGCCACGCCGTGTCCGGCGCCTTCACCTTCTCCGTCGGCAAGCCGTCGACAACCCGGGCCGCCGCCGCTCCTCCGCCGGCCGTGGATCCCGCCGTCGGCGCGTTGTACGGCATCGGCCGCTACGTCGCCTACGCCGGGCTGGCGCTGCTGATCGGCCTCGCCGTGTTCGTGCTGGCCTGCTGGCGCTCGGCCACCGCCGCGCGGTTGCTGCGCCGGCCGTTCCTGGTCGGATGGTGGGCGCTGTTCGTGTCCACGGTCGTGCTGGTACTGCTGCGCGGGCCCTACGACAGCGGTGGCGGGCTGGGCGGTGTGTTCGACCCGGGTGCGCTGCGGCAGACGGCCGGCAGTCGGCCGGGACTCGCGCTGCTGGTCCGGTTGGTACTGCTTGGGATGGTGGCCGCTTTGGTGCGCAGTCGGCGGGCGGAGCAGCTGCCCGGTCGACGTGCCCTCGGGGTCTCTGGTGCGCTCGTTCTCGGCCTGGCCGCCACCTGGGCGGCGGCCGAGCACGCCTCCGCGGGGATCCAGGTGCCCGTGGCCGTGGCCTCCGCCATGCTGCATCTACTGGCCATGGCGGTGTGGCTGGGAGGTCTGGTAGCACTGCTGCTCGCGCTGTACCGGGCGCCGGGCGACGATCCCCTCCCGCCCGTCGCGGTCGCCCGCTTCTCCCGTGTCGCGCTGACCTCGGTGGCCGTGCTTGCCGTCACCGGCGTCTACCAGTCCTGGCGCGGGCTGGGCTCCTGGGAGGCGTTCTCGACGACCTACGGCAGGGTCCTCGTCTTCAAGGTCTGGGCCGTGCTGGTGATGCTGGCGGCCGCGTCGTACTCGCGGCGGTGGACCGGCCGGCTGATGCATGCGCCTGCGGAGGAGGACCGGGTGCTGGTGGCGGCGGGCCGCGGCGGGACTCCTCCCACCGCCCCGGTGCACCAAAACGGCTCGGACGGCTGCGGGTCTGAGATACCTCGGCGCGGTCTGCGCAGGTCCGTGCTGGCCGAGGTGGCGGTCGGCGTGCTGGTCCTCGTCCTGACGACAATGCTGACCGGCACCGAGACGGGCCGGGCGGCCGAGACCACGGCGGCCACCTCGGTGGCCGGGCAGCCCGAAGTCTCCCTGACCCTGATCCCGTACGACACCGGCGAGAACACCCTCTCCGGACGCGGCAAGGTGCAGGTCACCCTGGAACCGGGCCGGGTCGGCCGCAACGTGGTGGAGGCGCTCGTCTACGGCGCCGACGGCAGCCCCGTCGCCGTCCCGGAACTGCGTCTGACCTTCACCCTCGCCGACCAGCAGGTCGGCCCGCTGGACGCGAGTCTCGTCGACGAGCGCGGCTACTGGGGCAGCGACACCCTCAACCTGCCGATCGCCGGGACCTGGACGATGAAGGCCACGGTCCGGGTCTCCGACATCGACCAGGTCACCGTGGAGAAGACGGTGAAGGTCGGCCGATGACCCACCGGCGCGGACACACCCGGGGCGCTTTGGTGCCGGGGCATGAACGCGTACGCCCTGTCATCCGTACCCAACGGAAGCCCGACAGGGGCCCAGCACAAGCGCATTGACGCCAGGGAGGTTCGGATGCCCCGGGAGAGCCGCCGCGGCGGACCGAGCCCGGGCCGCGGTGCGTCCACCGCCGACGGACATGCCGTCGACCTCCCGCGGCTGACGCGGGCCGCGGTGTTCGCGGCCGTCTGCGTGACAACGACCGCCCTGGGACACGCACTCATGTCCGGGGACACGCTGCCCTGGTGGGCGGTGGCCTACGCATTCGCCGGGACCGTCTCGGGCGCCTGGTGGCTGACCGGCCGGGAGCGTGGCGCCGCGGTGGTCGTCGGCGCCACGGTCGTCGCGCAGGGGTCGCTGCATCCGCTGTTCGCCCTCGCCCACCAACTGGCCCATGCCCCCGCCGCCGTGACCGGTGTCCCCGGGGCGGCTTCCCCTCACACCGGCATGGTGATGCACCACACGGAATCCATGGGGATGCCGTCCGGCTCCCCCCTCGCGTCCGCCCTGCCGCACCTGGGCTCCGCCGGGATGGTTCTCGCGCATCTCCTGGCCGCCGTCCTGTGCGGGCTGTGGCTGTGGCGGGGCGAAGCGGCCGCCCAGCGGATCGGCGGGGCTGTGGCAGCGGTCGTGTTCGCGCCGCTGCGCCGGGTCTGCCGGGTCCTCTTCCGTGCAGTGCCCGAACCCGAGGCCCCCTCGTGCGGGCCCGCCTCCGGTTCAGGGGAGCGCCGCCTGCCGACGCCCGCCTCGCTGAGATACGCGGTGGTGCGCCGAGGGCCGCCGCGAAGCCGTTCGACTGCCAGTCGCCCCTCTCCCGCTCCGCCGCTCGCCGCAAGACCGTGATTCCGGTCTGATTCCGGCGGTCGCGCGGCTGCCGGGGGACAGGCGAACGGTCGACGCGTCCGTATGCCGTCGACCGCTTCTCTCCACCTCCGGCCCGGGCCGTGCCCTGCCGTCGGCCGCTCGTTCTGCCGATGCCGGCAACGGCCCAGCCCGTCATCGATCGGGAGTTCCATGTCCAAGCACCAACACACGCACGGCCGTTCACCCCGGCGGGAGACCGCGTCCGCGATACGGACGTTGACGTCCGAGCGACGCCGGTCCTCCCATCCGCGCCGCGCATTCGTGTCTCTCACCGCCTGCTGTGCCGCCGTGACCGCGACGGCCGCCCTGCTGTCCGCATGCGGCGGCTCCTCGGACAGCACGTCGCAGAAAGCAGCCGCCGCATCCTCCGCGTCCCCGTCGAAGAGCATGAGCGGCATGTCCGACACGAACATGACGTACGGGGATCCGTCGGCCACGCCCGCCTACAAGATGGCCGGCGCCGACGTGGTGAAGGGCGCCTTCAAGCTGCTGGACACCCGTCCGCCCGGCATGGACGGCGCCAAGGGCACCGCCTGGCTGGCCCAAGGCGCGAAGGGCACCACGGTGACGGTGTCCTTGACCGGCCTGAAGCCGGGCCACCACTACATGGCCCACCTGCACGCCCAGCACTGCTCCGCCGCGGGCGGCGGGGAGCACTTCCAGTTCACCAAGGGCGGTCCGGCCAAGCCGCCGAACGAGGTGTGGCTGACCTTCACCTCCGACAAGACCGGCAAGGGCACGACGACGGTGAACAACGCGAAGAAGACCGGCAAGGGCGCGCTCGCCCTCGTCGTCCACCCCATGGAAGCGATGGACAACCGGATCGCATGCGCGGACTTCGACTTCTGAGGGCGCCAGTTGCCCTGCTGGGATGTCTGGGCGTGCTGCTGTTCGGCGGCCCGCCCGCGTACGCCCACACCGCGCTGAAGGACGCGACACCGGCGCCGGGCTCCAGGGTCGGTACCGGCACCAACGTCATCTCACTGACCTTCGCCCGTCTGAAGCCCGGCACCACACCGAAGGTCAGCCTGGTCGGATCCGACGGCACCACCGTGCCCGTCGGACGGCCCCAGGTGGCCGCGGGCTCGGTCACCTGCGCCGCGGTCAGCCCCCTGCAGGCGGGTGTTGCCACGCTCACGTACACCGTCACCGCCGCCGACGGGGACACACAGACCAACGCGTTCCAGTTCGAGGTCTCCGACCGTGTCCAGGCCATGACCGCTCCGGCCGCCTGCCAGGGCCTGAACCTGGCGGCGCCGGGCACGGACACGGGCGGGGGCGAGGACGGCATGATCTTGGGACTCGGCCGGGGCGAGGCCCTGGCCGTCGCCGCCGGGGCTGTCGTTGTGATCGCCGCGGGTGCCTTCCTCGCCGCACGTGTGCGGCGCGGCGCGCGGCCGACCGGCAGGAGGAGGGCCACCTGGTGAGACGAGAGCAGGTCACGCCCACGGCCCGCTCGCCCGCCCCCGCCTGACAACCCGTCACGACTCGTTGGTCCCGGCTCCGCACCCCCGCGGGGCCGGGACCGTCCGCGTCGACGGCCGCCCCGGCGTTCGCCGGCTCTCCGGCGGCTGGAATGATGGCGAGCGCCATGAACGTTCCGGTACGGGCTGCCACCGATCTGAGACTGCTGAGGGCCGCCGTGTTCTCAGCGGTGTGCGTGGCGCTGTCCGCGGGCGGGCACATACTGGCCTCGGGCACCGGGGTCCCCCTGTGGTCCCTGGCGGCCGGCTGGGCCGGGGTGCTGTGCCTCGTGGGCCCCCTGGCCGGACGTGAGCGCACGCTGCCCGGCATCGCGCTCGCCCTGGTCACCGGCGAGTTCGGCCTGCACCTGCTCTTCTCCCTCGGGCAGGGCTCCGCTCCGGTCGACCGTTCCAGCCGTGTGGTGGCGCTGGCCGAACGCTTCCTGTGCGGCGCCGACAGGACGCGTCTCACGCCGGCCGCTGCGGCGCGGATCCTGCGGCAGGCCCACATCGATCCGGCCCGCGCCGCCCCCGCCGTGCACGGCACACCGGGCATGGCGGGAATGGCCCACATGGCGGGCCACGGTGGGCACGCGATGATGCTGAGCTCGATGTTCACACTGCCGATGGCCGCCGCCCACGTGGCCGCCGCCGTCGTCACGGGCTGGGTGCTGCGCCGCTGCGAGGTCGCGCTGTGGCGGGCTGTACGGCTGCCGACGATGGCAGCGAGCCGGCAGGCCCGGCTCAGCCTGCTGCGGCGGCTGAGCGGACTGCTCGCCATGGCCCGGGTGCTGGTGCGGGTCGCGGCCCTGCACGAGCGGTTGCGGTCCGTGCTCATCCCACGCCGGACAGCGGACGACGGCGTACGGGCGCTGCGGTCCGCCGTGCTGTGGACCTGCGTCATCCGGCGTGGACCACCCGCGGTGGCCCCGGCGGCCTGAGCCTCCCTGCGTGCTCGCACGCCCAGGGTGGGTGATGGCTGCCCTGGTGCACGGGTGAGCCCCCGTTCTTGCTTCCCGTTTTCACGGAAAGCGGTTTTCGCGGTCGCCGGACGCCTCGCGCCGCGTTCCGCCCGTCTGACGGGGCCCTCACCTCTCCATCCCCGCATGTGTGCCGCCCCGCTCGCGCGTGTGAGCGAGCCGCATGCCCCGCTGCCTCGCACGCAGGAGCCTTACGATGCACACCCTCACCCCGCGCCGGACAGCCGCGACAGCGACCCTGTTCGTCGCCGCCGGGCTGGGCCTGACCGCCTGCGCCGGCCCGTCCGGCGACCAGCCGGCCGCCGTCGTCTCCACCCCTTCCTCCCCGGCGGCGCCCGGCACCGTCACGCTGGACACGCCGGACTCGAAACCCGCCCTGACCCTCACCGACCAGAACGGCCACTCCTACGACCTCGTCAGGCAGACCGCGGGCCACCCGACGCTGCTGTACTTCGGCTACACCCACTGCCCCGACGTGTGCCCCACGACGATGGCCGACATCGCCCAGGGCGCCCGGAAGCTGCCGCCGACGGGCCGGCGTGAGCTGCGCGTGGTCTTCGTCAGCACCGACCCCGCCCGCGACACCCCCCGGCGCCTGAAGCAGTGGCTCGGCGCCATCGACCCCTCGTTCACCGGCCTGACCGGCGACTTCGCCGCCATACAGAAGGCGGCGCGGAGTCTGGGCGTCGGCATCTCCCCGCCGGTGAAACACCAGGACGGCACCGTGACCGTCAGCCACGGCGCCGAGGTGTTCGCCTTCTCCCCCAAGGACGACAAGGCGCACCTCTTCTACACCTCGGGGACCTCCGCGCAGCGGTACGCCGCCGACCTTCCGAAGATCGTCAAGGGACGGATGCCGTGACCCGCTCCTTCGCCGCCGCCGTACTCCTGCTCTTCGCCACCGCGCTGACCGGCTGTGCGTCGTCGGCGGCGGCACCGGCCTACGACACTCCCGTTCTGAAGGTGACCGGCGCCTACGTACGTCAGCCGCCGACCGCCGACATGGCCGCGGGCTACTTCACCGTCACCAACACCGGCCGACAGCCGGACAGGCTCACCGGCGTGAGCAGCGACGACGCCACCAGCGTGACGATGCACCGCACCACGGCCCAGAACTGGATGGAACCGGTGAAGGCGTTCACCATCCCCGCGGGCGGCCGCCTGGTGCTGCGCACCGGGGGTGACCACCTGATGCTGATGGGCTTCGGAAAGAAGCCGACCGTGGGCGAGACGATCACGTTGCGGCTGCGCTTCGCCGCCTCCGACTCGATCACGGTCAGGGCACCGGTCAAGCCGACGACCTACCTGCCCTCGAACTGACCCACGGCGAGGGCCTGTCCGCGCGCCCGAACGCCGCGGCGGCCCTCGCCCCCCAGGCATCCGTACTCCAGAGGTTCAACGAGGCTTCGACATGCGCGAAGACAGCACACACCGTCGCGAAGGACAGCGCGCCATCTCCCGCAGGCGGCTGCTGAGTACAGCGGGCGCCGCCGGCACCGCGGGACTCCTGGCCGGGGCGGGTGGCGGCACGGCTGCCTACGCCGCCGGGCACGATCAGATCGCCCTCGACGCCGGCCCTTGCAGACTGACCGTCACCTTCGGCTTCGGCCGCACCTTCTTCACCAGGACCGGCCTGGCCCATCGCTCCCCGGCCGCGCTCGTGCCCGTCCCCCGCTTCCCGTCCGACGCGATCGACCCGAAGCGCAGCGACGGCGACTTGTTGATCCAGATCGGCGCCGACGACCCCCTCGTCGCCTTCCACGCCCTGCGCATCCTCCAACTCAAAGCGACCGGAACGGCCGACGTGCGCCGGCAGATGAGCGGCTTCAACCGCACCCCGGGCGCCACCGCCCGCCCGATTACGGTTCGCAACTTGATGGGCCAGCTCGACGGCACCGCCAACCCCATGCCCACCGACAAGGACTTCGCCGCCAAGATCTTCGTCCCCCACGGCCACGGAGACGAGGCGTGGATGAACGGCGGCTCCTACACCGTCGTACGCCGCATCCGCATGCGCCTCGACCACTGGGCCGACCTCACCCGCACCGAGCAGGAACAGGTCATCGGCCGCCGCAAGGACACCGGCGCACCCCTGTCCGCCCCTCACCACGCGCCCGAGACCACACCCACGGACCTGAACAAGTTCACCTCCCACGGCTCCCTGGCCATCCCCGCGGACGCCCACATCCGCCTCGCCGCACCCGAGTCCAACGACGGGGCGGCGATGCTGCGCCGCGGCTTCTCCTACCACGACGGATACGACACCGACGGACAACCGGACGCGGGACTGCTGTTCATCGCCTGGCAGGCCGACCCCGCCGCCTTCATCAAGATCCAGACGAAACTCGACAGTGCCGACCACCTCACCTGTTTCAGCCGCCACGAGTCCAGTGCCGTCTTCGCCGTCCCCGGCGGCGCCGCACCGGGCGAGTACGTCGGCCAGAGCCTGCTGGAGGGATGACATGACAGGCATGCACGGCATGCAGCACATGAACATGACCGGTCCGATGTGGATGCCGACCGCTCCGCCGACCCTGGGGCGGCTGCTGGCCTGGCATCCCCAGCCGCTCCCCGTGGAGCCCCTCGTCTGTCTCCTGGCCCTGGCCGCCTACGGTCTGGGCGTGTGGCGGCTGCGGCGGCGCGGCGATGGCTGGCCGCTCGCCCGCACCGTGTTGTGGACCGCGGGCGTGCTCACCGCCGGGGCGGTCACCTGTACCGGCGTGGGCGGCTACGGCATGGAGCTGTTCAGCGTCCACATGGTGCAGCACATGGTGCTGTCCATGCTCGCCCCGATCCTGCTCCTGCTCGGCGCGCCGAGCACGCTCGCCCTGCGGGCCCTGCCCACCGCCGGACGCGGTCGCACCGGCCCCAGGGAACTGCTCACCCGGCTCCTGCACAGCCGCGCGGTACGGGTGGTCTCCTCGCCGCTGTTCACCCTGCCGCTGTTCATCGCCAGCCTCTACGGGCTGTACTTCACCCCGCTGTTCGACTTCCTGATGGGCAGCTGGCTCGGCCACGAGTGGATGCTGGCCCACTTCCTGGTGACCGGCCTGTTGTTCTTCTGGCCCATCCTCGGCGTCGACCCCGCGCCCCGCCGCCCCTCCCACCTGCTGCGGTTGCTGGAGCTGTTCATCGGCATGCCGTTCCACGCCTTCTTCGGCATCGCCGTGATGATGTCCACCACCCTCATCGCCACCTTCTTCGCCCATCCCCCGGCCGCCTGGCACCTCAGCCCGCTTGCCGACCAGAACACCGGCGGCGGCATCGCCTGGGCCTTCAGCGAGATCCCCACCCTGCTCGTGCTGATGGCCGTGCTCGTGCAGTGGGCCGGCAGCGACCGCCGCACCGCCGTACGCACCGACCGCCAGGCCGACCGGGACAACGACGCCGAACTCGCCGCCTACAACGCCTACCTCGCCCGCCTCGCCGCACGCGACAACCCCACCTGAACCATCCCCTGCGGCTGCCGCTCACGCCGGTTCCACTCCGGCCAGCACGCACCGTCTTCGTGAGCGGCGACGCGTGCATCGCCGGAGAACCGCTGCGGCGAGACACCTGACCCCTTACTGCAGGCAGCAGAACGGCCAGCCGACTCCGGACCCGCAGGCACATCCGGTCGCCAGACAGATCGGCACGTCTCCTCGACGGTGCGCCGCAAGCTCTGACGCGCCCGTTTCTCGAAGTCGGCGTCGGAGTAGCCCAGCAGCGCCGTAGATGGCCGGTAGCCGCCACGCCTGCATGGGGCGCGATTCGGCACCGGTCAGTCCGGCTTGGCGGGCCGCCCAGCGCAGCGCCGCCCTGCTCGACTCGGACCCGTCGACACCCACCACGATCAAGGGCGGGGACACCTCACTGCTCACTGTTCACCTCCGCGGCTTGTACGTTCGCCCACTCTCCCGCGAGCCGACCCGCGCCTCCAGGGCCCTTCGGCCCTGATCGGCGGACGACGGCCTGTGACGCGCACCCTTGACTCGTTTTGCATAATGCAAAGGTAAGGAAGGGGAGGCGATGAGCGCCATATCGGCAGCGACGGACGGGAAGCACGTGTCCAACAGCACAACCAGTGGATTCACCCCCGCACCCAGGCTCGCGGGACTGCGAAACGCCTCTTGGGGGCTGATGGCCCTGGCCGTCGTGGTCGGCGCCGGGGCCGGCGCGGGCTCGGTCGTGTTCCGCTGGTGCATCAAGACGTTCACCCACCTGCTCGCCGGTCACGCCGACTACGCGGCATCGCCCGGTGCCGACAATCCGCACGTGCCGTGGCTGGGTCCGTACTTCGTGCTTCTGACCCCGGTGGTCGGCGGTCTGCTGTACGGGCCGCTGGTGAACCGGTTCGCCAAGGAGGCCCGCGGGCATGGGGTTCCCGAGGTGATGCTGGCGGTGGCCCAGCGCGGCGGGCGGATCAGCCCGAAGGTCGCCGTCGTCAAGACGCTGGCCTCCGCCCTGTGTATCGGCTCGGGCGGCTCGGTGGGGCGCGAGGGCCCGATCGTGCAGATCGGCTCGGCGCTCGGCTCCACCCTCGGCCGGGTCACGAAGGTGACCGAGGGCCGGATGAAGCTGTTGGTGGCGTGCGGTGCGGCGGGTGGCATCGCGGCCACCTTCAATGCGCCGCTGGCCGGGGTGTTCTTCGCGATGGAGCTGATCCTGGGCACGTTCAGCGCGGAAGCCTTCGGGGCGACGGTGCTGGCCAGCGTGACCGCGAGCATCATCGGACGCGCCGCCTTCGGCGACAACGCCTTCCTGAGCCTTCCGGACTTCCATGTCGACCATCTCGCCCAGTACGGCCTGTTCGCCGTGCTCGGCATCGTCGCCGCGGCCGTGGGCGTGGGCTTCTCCCGGTTCCTGTACCTGATCGAGGACGCCTGCGACTGGGTGTGGCGCGGCCCGGAATGGCTGCGCCCGGCGGTCGGCGGGCTAGCCCTCGGCGTGGTCCTGCTGGCGCTGCCGGAGATGTACGGCGTCGGCTACCCGGTGCTGGAGAAGGCGACCGAGGGCGGCTACGCGGTCGGCTTCCTGCTCCTGCTGCTGGTGGGCAAGATGCTGGCCACCAGCCTGACCATCGGCATCGGCGGCTCGGGCGGAGTCTTCGCACCAAGCCTGTTCATAGGCGCGATGCTGGGCTCGGCGTACGGCATCGGTGTCCACCACCTGCTGCCCCACTCCGCCGGCGCGGTCGGCGCGTACGCGCTGGTCGGCATGGGCGCCGTCTTCGCCGGGGCGGCCCGCGCGCCGATCACCGCCGTGGTCATCCTCTTCGAGCTCACCGGCGAGTACTCGATCATCCTCCCGCTGATGCTCGCGATCGTCCTGGCCACCGCCGTCAGCCGCCTGATCTCGCGCGAAACCATCTACACCCTCAAGCTGCGCCGTCGCGGCATCGACCTCGAGGGCCCCGCCCCCGGCGCCCGGATCGGCACCCAGCACGTCGGCGCCGTCATGGACCCCCTGCCCTCCCCACTGTCCGCATCCACGACCCTGGCGGACACCGCCGACCTGCTGAGCCTGTCGGGCCACGGCGCCCTCCCGGTGGTCGACGACGCCGGCCACTACATCGGCGTGATCACCGCACAGGCAGTGGCCGAGGCCCTCGCAGAACAGCCGCAAGACGCACCGACCCTGGCCGGGGAACTCGCCGAACCGCCCTCACCGATCACCGCGGACCAGCCCCTCGCCCAGGCCCTGCACACCCTGCTGTCAGCCGCCGGAACCGGAGTACCCGTTCTCGACACCGACCACGGCAAGCCGGTCGGCTGGCTCAGCCACCAGAGCGCCCTGCGCGCCGTACACACGCCCGCCTGACGGCATTCCGGTTAACGCCCTCAAGACCAGCACTTTTTGCACTGTGCAAAAATGGATAGAGGAAACCTCGATGGACGGACCGCTCCAGGGAGATGGGCGATGCACACAGACCATGTCCGGCGCTCCTACTCGTTCGCATGCCTCGACTGCGGGCACGGCTGGGAGGACACGTACGACATCGACGTGACCGTCGACGAGCACGCGCGGATCACCGCCGTCTACCACCTCGGCGGCATGCGCGTGCCCTCGCCGTTGCAGTCACCTACCTGCCCCGCCTGCGAAAGCCGCAAGATACGCATCATGCGGCCAGGACGCGTCGCGTCGGCGCGCCTGCACGAGAGGTAGCGGTGGTGGGGCCGCACCATCAGTCGCCGGCCTGACTGGAGGCGCTGGACCGGCCTCGCCCCGGCCGGAGCGAGCCGTGTGGCCGTCGTGGTGGACATGACACCCCCTGGCGGCCCGTCGTCAGAAGAGTGACGGCAGCCGCCCCCAACGGGGCGGCTGCCGTCACTACGCCCCCCACCGCAGGGCCCAGCTGTGACACGCTTTCTGCCGGAGCGAAGGCACGGATCCGGGGAGAAAATCATGCCCACCGCCCGCACTGTGTACGTGCCCGAAGGCACTTTCGGCGTGCTGGACGCCGGAGAAATCCCGGTCCAGACGGCAGACTGGAGCAACGGACTCACGGCCCCCATGTCACACGGGGCTCTCATTGCCACCGGCATCCACACCGGCCAAGTCCGCGTCACCGCCGAAGCCCTGAACGGCCCGCCGGACACATCGGCGGACGAGGCATGGGAGGAGGTCGTGGAAGTCAGCGTGCACGCCCCCGCCGGCCGTCTTCAGGTCGAATCCCTCGAAGACGGACCAGTCCCCGGACATCCCCTCCTCAGCCCGTCCGGACCGAGCTGGTACCGGCTCCGCGTGCATGCAAGAGGACGAAGCATCCTGCCCGACAAAGTCGCCACCTCACCGGTGGAGGACTATCTCCTCCTGGCCTGGCCCTCCTCACCGGCCGACGCAGCTGTCCTGCGTTCCAGCGAACGCATCGACTACGCGCTGGCCCATTCCGACAAGGCCCCGGCACCCTCACCGGCCCCCACAGTGACACCGAGGCAGGACGCCCTGCGCCGCCGCCTGCTGGAACGGTGAACCCCCCGAGCGGCCGAGGCTGTCCGCTGCCCCCGGCACAGGCGCCCACAGGCACGGCTGACGCGGCTCGAGGTTGGGTGCCTCGCGTCAGTCGGAGGCTTGGTCTCTGGCAGATGATCGTCTGGCGCATGTCGATTCGTTGGAGTCACGGCGTCGGGCCGCGGACATGTATTCTATGAATCGTCGCAGTTCAGAGCCGGTTCACGTGCTCCTGCGGTCGGTAAAGTCGAAGTCCCGCTGATCGTCGGAAGGGGCAGCAACAACGGCGGCATCTTCAGGAGCACCCTGCGGGACCCGGCCACCCAAGCCTTGAAGAAGATCGAACCCCGGCGAACCTGCTCCGCGGAGGCCACGCTTGGCTGGACAAGGCTAACTCCCGTCCGGGCCACTTCGAACAGCGTCGAAGTCTCCTCGCCTCCGTGCCTCTTCCACAGCGCCCGGCCCCCTGACGCGGCGCAACCGAGATCGAGCACGGCGACAAGCTCACCCTCAAACGCCGCGCGCGTCCCCGGCATCCGGCTCACGCGGCCCGGATCGGCCACTCGCGTCACGGACTTCGACCAACACTCCAAGACCCTGGGCGTGATCCGCCATACCGGCGAGTCAGTCACCGTTCGGATCCCCGACGCCCCGTCACCCGCGGCGCCGGGTTGGTACTTCGCCCTCACCCGTGACCCGCACTACGTAGCATCATGCAATCTTTACCTAGAGCAAAGGTTGCTTTTCTGTGCCGCCCCGTACGTGCTGACAACGACGCTGTCCGCACCAGGAGAGACCATGCCCATCTCGCGCAGCACGATCGGAACCGTCTTCGTCGGCGGAGCACTGAGTGTGACGCTCGCCGCCCTGGCCTACCCGAGCATGCTCGGCGTCCAGAACGCGTCCACCAACCAGTCCCGCGTGATCGCCAACACTCGGTGGGGGCCGCTGACCGAGGCCGACCGCAACTTCGTCGTCTTCGTGCGCTCCGCCGGGCTGTGGGAGGGCCCCTCCGGGGAGCTGGCCATGAAGAAGGGGACGACCGCTGCCGTGCGCGAGGCCGGCCGGCACCTGGTCATCGGGCACGCCGCACTCGACGCCAGCTGCCGCAAGATCGCCCCCGAGCTGAACATCACCATCCCCAACCAGCCCACTCCACAGCAGCAGGGCTTTCTGGAGAAGTTCAAGTCGGATACGGGCACGCAGTTCGACTCCGACCTGGCCAACATCCTGCGCGTCACCCATGGCTCGATCTTCTCCACCATCGCCAAGATCCGCGCCACCACCGAGAACACCCTCGTACGCCAGCTGGCCGATCAGGCCAACGACGTGGTCCTGGACCACATCGAGCAGATGGAGAAGACCGGGCTGGTCAACTTCGACCAGGTCAACTTCCAGGAGACGACCCCGCCGAAGCTTCCGTCCAGCCAGGTCACGCCACCGGTGCCGCAGCCGGGGGCACCCGTGGTCGCCCTCACCGTGCCCCGCGGAGTGTCCGCCGACGGAATACCGACGGGCCCCAGCACGACCACGCCCACCCCGTCCCTCACACCGACGACCGGCTGACCGGACCCTCCCGCACGACGCCGAGCAGCATGCAAGTTTTGCTCAGCGCAATGATTGATTCACCCGTCGCGTCCGTACCTTCCGGTGTACCGTCCGCTCGCGCCAGGAGGCCGCATGCCCATCTCCCGCAACACGATCGGAACCGTCTTCGTGGGCGGTGCGCTGACGCTGACCCTCGCAGCTCTCGCCTACCCCGGCATGCTCGGGATACAGAACACGGCGACGAACACGTCGCGCATCATCGCCAACACGAAGTACGGGCCGCTGACAGAGGCCGACCGCGACTTCGTCGTCAAGGTCCGCTCGGCCGGGCTGTGGGAGTACCCCCTGGGTGAACTGGCCATGCAGCGAGGCACGTCTGCGGAGATGAAGGAGGCCGGCGAGCACCTGGTCGTCGGTCACGCGGGGCTGGACGACCTGTGCCGCAAGATCGCCCCCGAGCTGAACATCACCCTGCCCAACCAGGCCACACCGCAACAGCAGCAGTTCGTGGCGACCGTGGACTCCAAGAGCGGCAAGGAGTTCGACTCCTCCGCTGTCAACATCATGCGCGTCACCCACGGCCAGATCTTCCCGACCATCGCCAAGATCCGCGCCACCACTCAGAACACCATGGTGCGTCAGCTCGCCGACCTGGCCAACGACACCGTCCTTGACCACATCACGGTTCTGGAGAAGACCGGCCTGGTCAACTACGACCAGGTCAACTTCCAGCAGACCACGCCGCCCAAGCTCCCCAAGGACCAGCTCACCCCGCCCGCGCCCCAGCCCGGATCCCCCCTCGTCGTCCTCACCCCGCGGCCCGACCTCGACGTGAACACCAGCTCCCCGACGCCCACCCCAAGCGCGACGGTCGGGTGATCAACGGGGAGCGGGGGTGACGGCGGAGAGCCGGTAGGAGCGCACCACCGCGACCACAGACCCGGCGACCAGGGCAGCCGCCCAGCCGCCCAGATCACGCAGCGGGCCTGCCGGAGATGTTCCGGACGGCACGACGCCGCGCGGCGGCACCTGCCCCTTCGGGTCGTGCACGACGGCGAGGGCGTCGCCGGGACTGGTGGTCTGTCCGCAGCCCCGCCAGATACGGACCTTGAGGGGTACGCCGTCCCGGTCGGACACCGAGCAGAGGTAGCGGCCTCGTCCCGAGGTTGCTGCGTCCTCAACGGATGTCACCACCACGGACTCCACGCGTCCCCGCTCCGCCAGGACCACAGCTGCCGCCGCCTGGGGTGTCTGGAATGCCAGGCATACACCGAGCAGGGCGACGATGCCGACCAGCGCCCGTCCGGCCCGCACCACGCAGAGATAGACGGCGAGCGCGGCGGCGCACACCAGCCCGGCCTCGCCGTCTGCCAGTTGAGGGTGCCCGTACCAGGCGCCCCCGACCGCCGTGCCGACGATGACCGCCGCCCCCAGTGTTCCGGCCAGGAGTCCTTCTCCGACCAGCCACCACGGGGGCAGACCGACGAATTCTGCCGGTCCCCACACCGTGGACCGCAGATGCGCCATCAGGTGCGGTTGCGCCGTGGAGCGGGGTCGGCGCAGTTGGCGCATGTGCGTCTCCCCCCCGGGGCGTCATTCCGTATCCGTCTGCGCCCCGCACCCTGACGGCGCGGGCCCTGCCCTCGTAGGGCAGGCAGTGCGGCCCGCATCGCCGGGCACACCTTCACGATTCCCTTGCATTATGCAAAACGAGTCGGGGAAAGAGGAAGAGCGGTCCGGACATGCCGACGCGGGCGGCGTCAGGCGTCGCGCGTCATCGCGCGTCCACCGCCCAGCCCAGCGGGTACGGTTCCGGATCGTCCAGCGCCGGAGCCGGAGGTTCTCCCCCGGCCTCGTTGAAGGCGCTGAGCGCCTCGATGAGGGCCAACCGCTCTGTCGGCCTGAGGCGTTCGACGATCGCCGCGATCTCGGCGCGGCGCCGTGCGGTCACGTCGTGGACGGTGCGCTGCCCCTCGTCGGTGAGCTGCAACAGGGTCTCACGGCGGTTGTCGGGGTTGGTCTGCCGATCGGCGAGCCCTGCCGCGATGAGCCGGTCGACCATGCGCATCGCTGTCGAGGGCGCCACCTGGAGCAGCTCGGCCAGCACCACCAGTTTGGTGGCACCGCGGGTGGACAGCACGACCAGCATCCGGAACTGCGGCAGCGTCACCCGCTCCTCGACCGCGGCCAGCGAACGGGCGGAGACCGCCACCAGCAGCCGCGAAGCGGTCAGTACCGCACGCGTGACGGCATCACCGTCGTCAGTCGTCCCCGTGTTGGTCTCATGCTCCGGCATGCGTCCTTTCTACCTCGCCGAAGTCCCTGCTCGCTCACCCGGTCGGAGCAGATTTTCCCTCCCCATGACCGTGGTAGCGCAAAAGGAGCATGGCGGCGTCGTCGTGGAGCGGCCCGGCGGCATGCTGGACCACGTCCTCGCGCAGGGCCTCGAGCGCGAGGTGCGCGTCACCGTCCTTGAGCAGATGCGCGCGCTCGGCGAGCGGATAGAAGCGCCCGCTGTGGTCGCGGGCTTCGGTGACACCGTCGGTGTACAGCAGGAGTTGCTCACCTGGCGCGAAGCCCACCCGGTAGGGCTTCGGGTCGCCGCCCCCGTGCGCTCCCAGGCCCAGCGGGAGCGCGTACGACGGCGGCTGAGGGAAGTCGGCGCTGCCGCCGACGCGGATGAGCATCGGGGCCGGGTGGCCGTAATTGAGGAAGACGGCGTCGTGGTCGGTGCCGATTTCCGCGAGGATCGCGGTGACGAACTTCTCGCCCTCCAGCTCCCGGGAGACGCTGCGCTCCAGGCGCTCGCCGAGCCCGGCCAGGTCCGGTTCGTCGTGGGCGGCCTCCCGGAACGCGCCGAGCACCACGGCGGCGGTCTCCACCGCGGCCAGGCCCTTGCCCTGCACATCCCCCACGATCACCCGGATCCCGTGCGGCGAGGCGACCACCTCGTACAGATCCCCGCCGATCCGCGCCTCAGCGACCGCCGAGGTGTAGGACACGGCCGCCTGCAGCGGGCCCGCGGTCAGCGGCACCGGCCGCAGCAGTACCCGCTGGGCGACCTCCGCGATCGACCGCACACTGGCCAGCTCCGCCTCCCGGCGGCCGCGCATCACGGCCGCCGCGACCCCCGCGCCGGTCACGCCCGCCACCGACCCGATGGCCACGAAGCCCCGGCGCTCCTCGAACAGCCCGTCGTACACCCCGAGCCCCACGCAGAGGATCAGCGCCACCACACCGATCACGGCCGTACGCCGCCAGCCGCCGACCAGGCCGGAGAACGCGGGCCCGAGCGACACCAGAGGCAGCAGCCCCACCCCCGGCCCGGCCACCACGTCCACTGCCGCGACCACCGCCATCACCGCGACCGGCATGCAGGACAACACCGTGCCGCTCGCGGCCGGCTTCTGGTCGGTCATGGGCACTCCAGCGGTCCAGGCACTCGAGAGCCGCCCCCTTACTTCCACAGACGCCCCTCCCCCACCTTTAGACTATGCAAAGGTTGCTTCCCTGAGGTCGCTCTCGCACCGGGCCTTTACCCAATCGAGTCCGAGAGCCGACATTTCCGACCCGCGAAAGGCGACCATGACGCGAAGAGACACGACACCTCGCCGACCTCAACTGCCCACCGGATGGCGGCGCCTGGCGGCGCGGCTGCCCATCCATCTCTTCCGCGCAGGACTGGGACCGCTCTTCGGCAAGCGCCTGCTCCTGCTGCACCACACCGGCCGCGTCACCGGTCTCGACCGACGGGTGGTTCTGGAAGTGGTGTCCTACGATCCCGCCGAGGAGAGCTGGACCGTCGCCTCCGGCTTCGGACCGAAGGCCGACTGGTACCAGAACCTGCGCGAACAGCCGAAGACCCTCATCCAGTTCGGCAACCGCCCGCACGCCATCACCGCCCACTTCCTCCCGCCCGACGAAGGAGCCGAGATCATGGCCCGCTACGCGCGCCGGCACCCGCGAACGGCCCGCCGCCTGTGCGCCTTCATGGGCCTTCCCACCGACGGCGGCGAGGCGTCGTACCGCGAGGCCGGACGAGTCATCCCCTTCGTTCGCCTCGAGGCCGCCGCAGGCTTTCGGCCCTGACCGGTGCCCGTCAACCAGACCGCCTTCCGTCTGGTGCCCCTGCCCATACGCCACCGCTCGGCCCTTCGCCGCCATGACAGACCGCGCGGGCAGGGCGGTAGTGCCCGAGACGAGTGGCACGGAGGGGATTGACGACCGCGGTCAGGTCTTGGACGTCTGAGGGACTCCCCTGACGCCACGCCCGGAGAATGGCCACCAACGAGAGCGGCACTCCGCAAAAAGGCGTCAAAAGAAGTTCACCGGGTGGAGGAGAAGGGTGGCGATCATATTTTGCACTGTGCAAGTATTTCCTCAGGGGGCCGAGCCGACGGCCGACTGCCGCTCGGCGCCCAGGAGTGACACCGGCATGGTTACGGACGGCATGACGGCCGTCGGCGGGCCCCCTCCTCCAGAGCCCGGTGGCCGACCGGCACTGCCACCGCCGCTCTGCCTGCGGCGGGACAACGCCGGGTCGGCTCGACCTGCGGAACGAAAACACCAGATTCATGCAGGTACATGGTCCTGGGGGAGAGAAGGATGCGTATGCATCTCGCCCCGGACGTCGTCGTCGGCGAGCTGTGAACACGAGGGGGAAGGCGGAACCGTGACCACCCCAGGCCCGGGCAGCAACGAAACACCCGAGGAACCGGACGCCACCCCCGAGGAGGTCTGGCTGAAGTTCCTCACCGACAGCGAGCCCGCCATCCGCACCTCCGCCCCCAGGGAACCCTCCGCGCAGGAGCGGGCACCGGGATGGCCCACCCGCCCCCTGAAGGCGGATGCGACAGTGCGGCAAGCACCGCTCCCCCGCGACCCGATCGGGGCGGTCGGCGAGTTGTGGCACCCGGACGACCCATGGGCTGGCCCAAGCTGGCGGGCAATGGGCACCCGTGCCAGGTTCCGGCGCGGCGTCCGCGTGATTGCCACGGCCACCGCAATCACCCTGGCCCTGCTGGCCTGGTCCCAGCTGTCCACCCGCGCCGACACCCCGCACGACGGACCGGGCGACACCGTGCAGCAACTGGACGAGGCCCCCGCCGATCTGCCCACGGCAACGCACCTCCCGCCTGGTTTCGCCTCCGCAGGCCCGTCCTAGACGGGGCTGCAGGCCGGAATGAGACGTCCGCTCCGGCGATCTCCCCTCACCGCCCGCCGATCGCCGCCGCCGCCAGGATCCGCATGAGGGCCCTCATACCCGAGGGAAATCCCCCGCCCCGGACAAAAGCCGCCCGAACGTCCGCAGTCGGAGCCTGGCCGCCCGGAGCTCCATCCCCGAACCCGCCCGATCCACAAGGCGCTGGACTCGGCACTGAACGTACGTTTAACATGCTGCACATGTGTTCAATCCCGGACGACCGGACCACCCGCGCCGTCATCCGCGACGAGGCCCTGCGACTCTTCGCTGAGCAGGGTCCGGAGAAGGTCACTATGCGGCAGATCGCGGCGGCGGCGGGAGTGTCGGCCGGGCTCGTGGTGCACCACTTCGGCTCGAAGGACGGACTGCGCGGCGAGGTCGATCAGTACGTGCTCGCCGTCTTCGAGGCGATGGTGGGCGAGCTGACCGGCGAGGGCGGGGCGGAACTGCTCGATCCGGGGACGGGGGCGGGCTCCCTGAGCGAGGCGTTCGCCCGGCACCTGCCCGTCGACTCCCCCCTGCCCGGTTACCTGCGGCGGCTCCTGCTGTCCGACACGGACGCCGGGCGACAGCTGTTCCGGCGCCTGTTCGACCTCAGCCGCGCCGCGCTGGACGGTCTGACCGCGGCCGGACTGGCCGCACCCGGCCGCGAGCCGGCGGTGCGCGCCGCTTTCCTGCTCGCCAACGACCTGGCCGTGTTCCTGCTGCGCGACCGCCTCGCCGACGTCCTGGACACCGACCCGCTGTCGCCGGACGGCATGGCCCGCTGGGCCCCGGAGATGCTGAGCATCTACGCGGGCGGATTGAACGCCTCACCCCAGGGAGACCCACCTCACCAACGCTAGAGAGGACACCGCGTATGCCGACCGGATCCCCCCGCGTACCGCCATCCCTGCTCCAGGCCCGCGACATCCACAAGTCCTACGGCAAGCACCACGTCCTGCGCGGCGCCGACCTCACCGTCGCCCCCGGTCAGCTCATCGCCGTCGTCGGCGAGAACGGCGCCGGAAAGTCCACCCTGCTCAAGACACTCGCCGGCACCCTGCCCGTGGACCGCGGCGAGGTGACCTTGTCCGGGACGCTCGGCTACTGCCCGCAGGACCCCGTCCTCAACGCGGGCCTCACCGTCGATCAGCACCTGCGCCACTTCGCCGCCGCGCACCGCCTGCCCGACCTCAACCGCGGCCACGATCTCGTCGGCCGCCTGGGCTACGAGCGCTACCGGCAGACCGTCGCCGGCGAGCTCTCCGGCGGCACCCGGCAGAAACTCAACCTCACCCTGGCTCTGCTGCACGACCCGGATGTCCTGCTCCTCGACGAGCCCTACCAGGGCTTCGACTGGGAGACCTACCTGCGCTTCTGGGACCTGGTCGAGGACCTGCGAGGCCGGAGCAAGGCCGTCGTGATCATCACTCATCTCGTGTTCGAGCAGGACCGCTTCGACCTGCTGGCCGACCTCACCGGCGGCCGGCTCACCCCGCGCCCGGCCTCCAGGGAGGACCATCATGTCAGCGCCTGAGGCACCCGAACCGCGGCCGCTGTACGGGCAGTTCCCCACCGCACTGCGCTTCTCGGTACGCGACCAGACCCGCAACCGGCTCGCCGGGCTGCTGCTCGTGATCTTCGTGCCCGTCTGGTACCTGGTGATGGACGCGCTGGCCTCGGGCGAGGTGCTGGACTTCAAGCTGTACGCGACCGGCGACATCCTGCATGTCGCCGGCGGCCGCCTCACCCTGATCTCGGCCGGGCTCAACTCCGTCACGATGATCGCCGGGTTCGTCGTGTTCGACGCCGTCCGCAAGGCGCTCGCCTTCGACCGGCGCCTCGTCTTCGCCGGATACCGTCAGGCCACGCTGATCGGGGCGAAGACCCTCGCCGTCGCTCTGGTCGCGACCGCCATCGCCCTCTACACCGCATTCGCCATCCTGTTCTTCTGGCGCCCGACGGTCGGCGGCTGGCTCGCGGTATTCGCCGGCTTCGCGGTCATCGCCCTCACCTACGGCGCCCTCGGCCTGCTCCTGGGCGTGCTGGTCAAGCGTGACCTGGAGGGCTTCTTCCTGATCATCATGGGCGGGCTGATGGACACCTTCCTGCAGAACCCGCTGGGCAACCCCCTCGCCAACAAGCCCGTCCTGGAGTGGTTTCCGTCCTTCGGCCCCATGCAGTTCGCGGTTGGCGGCTCCTTCGGCCACACCGCCCTGTGGGGGCACCTCGCCCTCGGCCTGGCCTGGGCGGCCGCGTTCACCGCGGTCGGGCTGGTCATTTTCCGGATCCGGACCCGCAACCGTGCACACCAGAGCCAGCCGATCGGGGGCTACTCCCGGCACCGTAGCGCCCCACTCCCCTCGGAGTAGGCCCGATGCACGCCGCCGGTATGACGCCGGGGCGCGGGACACGGGGTGAGCATGAAACCATGATTCTCATCGAACTCCTCACACCGCCAGGCGTGCTGGCCGCCGGGCAACGCGAGCGGCTGGCCCGCCGGATGATCGAACTGCTGATGACATCCGACCGCCCCGACGCCTCCCACGCACCCGAAGTCATCGACTCCGCCCAGGCGTTGACGCAGGTCCTCGTCCATGAGCCCGCGACGTGGGTGGTGGGCGGGAAACAGCCGGTGAACCCCGCCGACCCGCCCCGCTACCTAGTCCGGGTCACGGCCCCGGCGGCCTGGCGCAAGGACATGAGCGCCCATGCCGTCGACCGCCTCACCCAGGCCCTCGTCGAGGCGGAAACCGAAGCCGGACGCGATCCCGAGCGGCTGCGGCACGATCCCCATGCCTGGATCCACGTCATCGGCGTGTCCGAGGGCAGCCTCGGAACCATGGGCCGCCCCATGGGAAGCCTGGACCTCCTCCAGCACCTCACTGATCCGCACCGCGACACCATCGCCCGGATGTCCGCCGAGACCCTGCCGCCCGGCAAGGTCATCGACCCGGTGTGCGGCATGACCGTCGACCTCGGCACCACCGATCTCATCCTGGAATACGAGGGCACCCTGTACGGCTTCTGCAACGGCCAGTGCCGACGCATCTTCGCCGACGAGCACGGCGTGCCGCTCACCGCGTAACGGTCACACGCCGCCAGGCACGCGCAAGCCATCCCGCGACATGGGCACACAAGGGACCGCAGTGTGGAAACGCCACCGCCGTCTCCCGGGCCATCACCGCGAAGAAGACCCGTCCTCGGCGTGTCTTCAGGGTGGTGCTCCAGCGGTGGCCGGGATGACGATCAAGCAGGGTGTCGATCAGTTCGTGGCCAAGGCCCTGGCGCCGCCACGCCTCGTCGACCCAGATGTCCAGGATCCGTCCGGTGCGGCACTTGGGGCACTCACGGAACCGAAGTCGCCCTATGACCGTGCGCCTCCCGTCGTTCCTCTCGTCGAGCAGGACGATCTCTCTCGGCACGCATGCGTCTCCTTCACCCCGCTCCGCCACCGAAGGTGCCACAGGCTCACCGCCCAGGTCGGCGATGTGGGCAACGAGCAGCCCCGCGAGCACCGCCCACGCTATGGCCGCGACACCGGCCAACCCCCGGCCGGCGACGGAGAGCAGCAGCGCTGCGGCCGCTCCGGCCGCCCTGGCGCGGCCGTGGGTGAGCCATGACCAGTGCGCGCGTGCGCTCCCCGGGTTACGGATCTCCAGCCGGGCGGTTCCGATCACCAGCATCGCCAGCGCTATCGGGGCGATGAACGACGGATCCACGGACTCCCCCATTCAGGTCAGCTGAGGGCGAAGTAGCGCAGCCAGACGTAGCCGAGCGAGATGACCACGGTGACTGCGGTGACGATCAGGCCGTACTTGGTGAACTGCCAGAAGGAGATGGGCTGTCGGTTACGTTCGGCGATGCCGAGAACGACCACGTTGGCGGAGGCGCCGATCGCGGTGGCGTTGCCACCCAGGTCGGCGCCGAGGGCGAGGGCCCACCACATGACGTGGTCACTCGCGCCGCCCATGTCCTTGACCAGGTCGCTGGTGATGGGGGCCATCGTGGCGACGTACGGGATGTTGTCGACGATCCCGGACAGCACGGCCGAGCCGCCCAGCAGGGTCATGGAACCGCCCAGCTCGTTGCCGCCGATAGCGTCCGCCAGTGCCCGGGACACCTCGCCGACGACGCCGGTGTCGATCAGTCCGCCGATCATGATGAAGAGCCCGGCGAAGAAGGCGAGCGTGGGCCATTCGACCTCGGCGAGCACCTCGCTCGTCTCGGCCGAGGAGACGGCGATGAGCAGTCCGGCGCCGAGCAAGGCGACGATGCTGGGCTCGTAGTGCAGCACCGGATGCAACACGAAGCCGGCCACCACCAGGGCCAGCACGATCAGGCCCTGGATGAGCAGGCGCGGGTTGCGGATGGCTTCTCGCTCCTCCAGGGCCATGATCTCGGCGGCGCGGTCCTCGTCGTACACGAACGTCTTGCGGAACATCACCCGGCACAGCGCGACGAGGACGACGACCAGGACGGCGGCCAACGGGGCGAGGTGGACCAGGAAGTCGTTGAAGGTCAGCCCGGCCCGGCTGGCGATGATGATGTTGGGCGGGTCACCGACCAGGGTCGCCGTGCCGCCGATGTTGGAGGCCAGCACCTCGGCGATCAGGAACGGAGCGGAGGGCAACGACAGACGCTCGCAGACCAGCAGGGTGACCGGGGCGATCAGCAGCACCGTGGTGACGTTGTCGAGCAGCGCGGACGCGATCGCCGTGATGACGACCAGCATGGCCATCACCCGGAAGGGCTTGGCCCTCGCCTTCTTCACCGACCAGATCGCCAGGTACTCGAACATGCCAGTCTTCTTCAGCACACCGACGATCATCATCATGCCCATCAGCAGGAAGATGACGTTCCAGTCGATCCCGGAGTCCTCGGAGTAGAACGCCGAGACGTCGTCCGTCGCCCCGATCGCCAGCATCAGGCCGGCGCCGCCCAGGGCCACGGCGACACGGTGGATCTTCTCGCTGATGATCAGGGCGTACGCGCCGACGAACACGACGATCGCCGCCCAGCTGTGCCAGTCGTTCACGATCCTCCGATGAAGTGGTCCAGCACGGCAGCCGCGACGACCGCGCCGATCAACATGGCTTGGTCGCCGTCACGCTCGACCACCGCGACAACCGCGGTGTCCATGCGCGTCATGAACGTGGCGATCTGCATCGGCGACGCATCCGGCCCGACCACAGCAGCCGTATGAAGGTGACCGCGCGGCAGCCACTCGGCCACGGACCGGCCGGTCATCGATTCCCGCGCATCGTCGTCGAGCCGGTCGTCGATCACGGCGGCAAGCCGTGGGTCCTCCTGCACGAAGTCAGGGACGAGGGCTTTGACGATGTGGGCGGCCGGCACGATCGCGTACGGGTACTCGTCCCGGTCGAGGACCAGCAGCGCCGGCAGCGCCGGCAGCCGCTCACGTACCACCAGCCGGGCCGCCGCCACGGCGTCGTCGTCCACCGACACCGTGGGGTACGACTCGGCCATCTCACGTGCCCGCATCGGCTTGAACCTCCTTGGGTCGCGCATCCACGTCGGCGGGCTTGTCCGGGATGCCGGCCAGCTCGTCGACATCGAAAGCGCGGGCGATCGGCACGTCCGTGGAGCTGTGGGCGATGATCGAGAACGCGATGCATACGGCGATGAGCGTGAACGCCTCCTCGGCCTGCGGGATGCCGGACTGCAGCACCAGCAGCCCGTACACCACCGACGCGAAGCCCTTCGGACCGAACCAGGCCGCCACCAGCCTCTCCTTGCGGGAGATGCGGGTGCCGAGCAGCGAGATCAGCAGCGAGGCCGGGCGGATCAGGACGATCGCCAGGACGACCGCCACGTAGCCGCCGAACGACAGGTCACCGAACAGCTGCGGGGTCAGCAGCGCCCCGAAGACCAGCAGCGCGGCGAACTTCGCCAGCTCCGCCAGGGCCTCGCCGAGCGGTTCGAAGAACTCCTTCGCCTCCGGGGACACGTGCACGATGACCGCGCCCGCCGAGAAGGCAGCCAGGTACGGGTTGGCGTGGGTCAGGTGGCAGGCCGCGTACAGGATGATCCCGGTCGCCAGCGGCAGCAGCGGCTGCAGCTTCGGCTCCGCGCCCAGCAGCCGGAACCGCACCAGCCAGTTCACCAGCAGCGGCAGCGCGATGCCGAAGACGAGACCGAGCAGCAGCTCCATCGCGATCGTGGAGCCGCTGGCCTCCGCGCTGTCCGCCGTCGGGCCCGCGGCGGCGATCAGGATCAGCACCACCGGCAGCGCGAGGCCGTCGTTGATGCCGCTCTCCACGTTCAGCAACTGCCGCAGCTTGGCCGGGACTTCGGTGCGGCCGACGATCGCCGAGGCGAACACCGGGTCGGTCGGCGCCAGCACCGCACCCACCAGGAACGACGTCGTCCAGTCCAGGCCCACCAGGTAGTGGGTGATCAGCGCCATGAACACGAACGCGAGCGGCATGCCCAGGCCCAGGGCGCGCGCCGGGTTCTTCCAGCTGGCGCGCAGCTTCGGCAGGGAGACGTGCATGCCGTCGGTGAACAGCACCGCGAACAGCGCCAGGTCGGCCGTTACGGACACGATCTCGCTGTCCGGGGTGATGTGGATCAGACCGAGGAAGCCGTCGCTGACGAGCGCGCCGCCCACCAGGAAGAGGAACGACGTGGACAGCACCGTCCGTGCCGCCAGGCCCGACAACAGCACCGCCACCAGCAGCGCGGCACCGAACACCACCACGAGAACCATGACGGTCACCCCCGATCGGAAGAGAGATTGATCCCCTGCTCGCCGACCAGGCTTCCCGGCACACCACGGGGAACCTTACCTGTTCTTGATACGTCTTTGACAGATCACTTACAGGCACCCCGAGAGCTGGACCATTGCCGAATCCCGGCTATCTGACGCGGTGGTGCGGCCCTCGATGGCCAGTCCCAGCGACGGGCCCAGAGGCGGCGATCTCAACGAGCTGCGCCTACGCTGATCACCAGGAGAGCCGGGAAGTCTGGTCGGCAATCGGCTGCCCTCTGCCCTGGAGCCCGGATGCCAGACTCTTCCCCCGCGCGGGACCCCCACCGGCACCGGGGGCTGCTGGGAGCCGGAAGCCGCCTGCGGCACCCGTTCCGGCATTGCGAGCGAGGACGCGAATCTGCCCCGGGCCATGTCGTTGTACGGCTCTCGGGAGAGATCACCGCGAAGAATGCCGAGCGCATCGGCGAAGGGCTGCAAGAGGTCCTGCGCTCGCAGCCGGGCGTCCTCGAACTCGACCTGCGGCGGGTGACGCATCTCAACGGCGACGGCACCGCGGTGTTCTTCATGGCACTGCGCGCGGCGCGGTCGCACAGCACGCGGGTGATCGCCACCCACGTGGGTCCGCAGTCGCGGGGCACCCTCACCCAGCTGGGTCTGGGCCGGTACCTCGAGATGTACGAGGGAGATGGTCCCGTCGGCTCACGTCGCGGCGATGAGTAGTCGCTCCAGCAGGTGGGAGGCCGTGATCACGCCAAGCAGCCGCATGCCGGCCTTGTCCTTGTCCACGACCGCCACCAGCGGGCTGCGGACCTGAGCCATCAACGCCGCAACCTCCAGTGCGGTGGCGTCCGGCTCAGCGACCGGCGGAGCGGGAACGCTCTTCGACAGACAGTCGCGTACGGTGCGGCCGGCCAGCGCCTCGCACAGTCGGTCGGCATGACGCTCGTCGACCACGGCCGCGAGCGTCGGATCCTCCACGACGTACACCGGCACCAAAACCTTGATCATCTGGGATGCCGGGAGAATCGCCTTCGGCGCGCCCGCCTCGTCGACCACCAGCAAAGCGGGCAGCCGCTGCTTGGCCATCAACCGCGCGGCCGCCATGGCGTCGCTGTCGGCGCCGACCGTCTCGTACTCCACTGCCAAGTCACCTGCACGCACAGTCGGCTCCCGTCTCGCTCCTGATGCCGCCGACGGACACGCCGACGCGAGCGCATACCACCTGGACGGCTCCTTGCCGAACGATACAACCGGCCGGCCTGGCCGTCTGCGACCCGGAAAGGGACTGAACCTCCGGTCGCCTGAGCGCAAGACGCCAGCCTCCGCCAACGGCACCGAAGCCTGCCAGAGCACGGCAACGAGCACCCGGGTCAGTATGCGACCGGGAACCCGGGACGGCCGCGCGGCGCAGCGTCCTCTCCCGCTTCCCGTCGCGACCGGTGGGGTCGTTTCCGGGGTCAAGCCTCACGGACCGTGGCACGATGCAAACGTGGCTCGGCCCACGTTCTCCGGCAGGAGGCACCGGTCCGGGGCTGGAGCGCCGGGAAGTCTGGTCGGCACGGAGCATCGCCCTGCGCCGAAAGGAGTCCGGCCGTGACCGGCATCCAGATCGCCTTGCAACGAGCGATGCAACTCGAGGGAGCACTGGGCGCCGCAGTCGTCGACTACCTCAGCCGCATGCCACTTGGCACCGCTGGTCACCCGGTCGGCATCGACCTCGATCGGGCGGCGCACGGCGATACCGACGTCGTACGCGCCAAACTGGCCGCCCTGCACCTGATCGGCTACGCACCCGAGCGCATCGAGGACATCCTGATCACCCTCGACACCGAGTACCACCTCATCCGGCTGCTCACCCGCCGGTCCCACGAGGGCCTGTTCTTATACCTGGTCCTCGAACGCAGTCGCGCGGACCTGGACACCGTTCGCAAGGAGCTTCACCGGATCGAAGATCTGCTGTGACGGCCGGACGCCGCCACGACGGGGACGCACATCCGACCAAGGTGGCCCGGCTGAGGAATGGCCGGTCGAGTTCCGCTTCGATCGGCGCGGCCCGGCCACCGTCGTGATCTTCTACGGCGGACACATGCGCGACGGGCTCTGCCTGGGCGAGGGGTGTCCGCCGCGGCCAGCTGCTCGGTGCTCGTGCCGTCGCGTCCCCCGCACGGCCGTGCCCCGGTTTCACCCCGCAGTGGCTCGGCGGGCGGGTTCGCCGATGTGACCGCCGTGCTGTGCTGCTTGCGGCGATTGCGTCGGCCGCGGCAGACAGGCCGAGGTTGTGGTCCCGGCCGCCGGATCAGGATGCCCGGGGGATGCGCCGGACGCGGTCCGCGTAGCCCTGGCGGGAGACGGTTCGGTATTCGCCGGCCACCGTCCAGAAGGCCCACACGCCGCTGCCGCTCGTCGGGACCGAGGGTTCGGCCCCGGCGTCACGTCTTCATCCTCACTAGCAACCGTGCTCGAGCCCGTCAGGGAACGTTGACCCAGCGCGCCTTGGACGGCGTGCCCTGGTCGTCGGTCACGAAGAGCATGTACCAACCGGCGGGGACCAGGTTGCGGTTGTTAGGGACGGTGAGCTGGATGCCCTTGCCGTCCTTGGTCTTCTTGAAGTCCAGGGCGATGGAGCGTTGTTCGACGTCGGTGACGTGGGTGGTGGAGCTGGGGTGGATCAGCCGCGCTGTCTTGATGACCGAGGCATACTTGGTGGTGAAGGTCGCGCTCTGGCCGAGCCTGACGGCGCTCGGGCCGTCGGTCAGTGAGGGCCGCGAGTCCCGGTACAGGTACGGCGGGGTGTAGATCTCCAGGCGCTGCTCGAAGACGCCGGGCTTGGACTTGGCCTTGTCGGCGAAGAGCGAGTCGCCGCCGAAGGTGATCACGCGACCGTCGGGCAGCAGAATGGAGCCGGAGTGGTAGTTGCGGCCCACCTCGGGATCGGCCACCCGGCGCATCTTGCCGGTCCTGGCGTCGTAGATGCGGGCCTGGTGGATGTTCTCGGAGGACGGACCCCGGTAGTCCTGCGAGCCGCCGGTGACCAGAACGGTATCGTCGGGCAGGACCGACAGCTCCGGGTAGCGGGTGCCCTTCTCCAGCTCCGGACCGTTCGTGAAGTGCCGGGCCGCCGACTTGAGGTCGATGACCCGGGTCTTGTTCGACGACTTGGTCGACTCCCCGATGCCTCCGCCGCCGACCACCATGAACTTCTCGTCCTGGGCGGGCGGCAGCAGGACCGTGCCGGAGGTCTCCATCAGGTTCGCGTCGTCCAGGCCACGCAGCTTGGTGAACTTGTTGGTGGCGAACTGCCAGATGCCCGGCGTGCGGCCGACGTTGCTGGGCCCGTAACCGGCGTTCGAGCCCGAGTAGAAGAAGGTGCCGTCGGGCAGTTGGAAGACCGCCGGGTAGGTGGGGAACTGGCGGACCTTGCCGCTGTAGTGCCAGGTCTTGGTCTTCGGGTCGTAGATCTCGCTCTTGCCCGGCACCACCTGGCCGATGTCGTCCAGACCGGACAGGGCCAGCACCCGGCCGTCGGCGAGCCGGGTCAGGGTCGGGTACCAGCGCGCCTCGTTCATCGGGGCGACCTTCGTGAACTTCTCGGTGTACGGGTTGAACTCGTACGCCTGGCGGATGCCCTGGAAGTCCTTCTTGTCCAGGCCGAGTTTGTTGGCGATGGCGTACACGTTGTGGGTGTCGGAGCCGGTCAGTCCCTCGACCCGGTAGTTCTCCTGGGCGCCCGTCTCGTACTTGGTGCCGCTCTTTTGCGCCTCGACATAGACTCGTCCCAGGCTCGCCTCGGTGCGCAGGAACTTCCCGGTCTTCTTGTCGAAGATCTTCTTCGCCGGTTTGACGGTGACGGAGTCCTTGGAGACGAACGTCTTGTGGTTCTCCTTGCCGGTGAAGCGGGTCCCGGCGGGCAGGGTGATCGGCTTGTCCGGGTCCTCGTTGTGGACCACCATCAGCCCGCCGGCCTTGGTGACGTCGCCCTTGAGCTTCTCGTAGCGCCTGGTGCCGCCCGCGAACAGCAGGTTGCCGTTGGCCAGATGGATGTGCCCGGTGCAGAACAGGTCTGCCGGCGTCTTGACCTCGTGGAAGGTGTTCTTGACCGGGTCCCACACCACGGAGCGGAAGTTCTTCGCGTCGAAGTTGTCGAGGTTGTTGCCGGAGCCAGCCACCAGCAGCACCTTGCCGGTCTGCAGCAGGGCCCCGTGGATCGTGTTCTGCCGGAACTCCTTCGGGACGTCCACAAGGTCCCAGTGGCCGTTCTCGGCCTTGTACTCCGGTCTGTTGATCGCGTAGTGGTGGTACTTCTCGCTCCCGAAGCGGTACAGCCATGGCCCGTTCATGCCGGCCAGCGCGAGTACCACCACGGTGCCGACCACGAAACGCCGGGTACGACGGCGCACGCCAAGGTCGCTCATTCCCACATCCCCCCGGAATGTATGCAGCAGCCGTCCACGGCCGCCTGGACGGTCGGCCGCATGACGGACGCCATCCTATTTTGCACTATGCAAAGGCGAGGCCAAACTCGCGTAACAGGTGCGATAACAACGCCATTTGGAGAGCATCCGCCGCACGCGCCAGGTGCTCCGCAACGTCTCCCGGAGGACGCCGGGAAAGGGGGTGACGCTATCCGTACTCGCGAGGGAGTGTCGGCTATGACCACGACACACTGCGGCAGGGGCTGGACGTGGCATTGGCGCCGGAACCCGGCCCCACCCTCGGCTTCGCTCAAGCCGGGGACCCCCATGGCACCGCAGCGACGTCGTGGATGCCTGGATCGTGCTCGCCGCGTGGGTGGCTGCTCTGGCCAGCGGTGCTTGCAGGACGGGACACGCATGGGTGGCGCCGTCCGGGGCTGGCTCGCACTCGAGGTGGCGCTCGGGCGAGGCACGAGAAGTGCTACGCCACCGAGGCCCGTCCCACCATGCTGAGCAAGCCACTGCCACTGATCGGTTGCGGCCGCGACCACAGGGCGCCACCGCAACCCGGCGCGCTTCAGGTTCGGTCATCCGGCCGACGGTGGGATGTTCTGGTTGGCGTGGAAGAAGTTGTCCGGGTCGTACGTGCGCTTGACCGAGGCCAGCCTGGTCGTAGTGGCCCCGGTACGTGGCAAGGACGCGCTCCGCGCTCTCGTGGGTGCCCAGGGAGTTGACGTAGGAGCCGCCCATGGAGTGGGGTGCAGGTCGGTCCAGTAGTCGACGCACCACTGCCGGACCAGGTCGGCGTTGGCGGGGTCCGGGTCGATGACGCCGATGACGCCGGACCAAACGGCGTCCCGGTAGGACCAGGCAGTGTCGTCGGTGCCCGGGCGGTGGGCCGCTCCGTCCACCGGGTACAGGTGGATCGTCGACAGGTCGGTGGGGATGTTCTCGCCGTACTTGTGGTGCACTTCGATCGCGGCATCGGAGATCGCGTCGAAGAAGTCGCCGCGCCAGTACCACTGCAGCCCCTTGGAGATTGGCGCGTCGAACATGCGCTGTAGGGCGGGGTAGTGCATGGGAGTGGTGAAATGGAAGGCGGGCGGCGCCGGTTCGTTCACAGCACAGTGTCTCTTCCAGGCGGTTCGCCTTCAGGTCGCCGGTGTAGCACCACACCACCCCGCACATCTTCTGCCCGTGGTTCGGCTCCGGGAACGGCGGACTGGGCAGGACGAGGAAGAAGCCGCTCAGGTCCTCCGACGCGGCGGGCAGGAACTCCCTGTACCAGCGAAGCACCTCTGGCATGCGGTCGACCGGCCACGCCGTCACTGCAACCCCGACCGTGTCCACCGGGTGCAGCCGGAAGGTGAACGAGGTGGCTACACCAAGGTTTCCGCCACCGCCTCGCAGTGCCCAGAACAGGTCCGGGTGATCCTGCTTCGAGGCGGTGACGAAGGTGCCGCCGGCGAGCACGACGTCGGCAGAGAGCAGGCTGTCGATCGTGAGCCCGTACTTGCGGGTGAGGTGGCCGTGACCGCCGCCCAGGGTGAGACCACCCACCCCCGTGGTGGACATGATCCCGGCTGGCACGCCGAGACCGAACGTGTGGGTCGCGTGGTCGACGTCGGCCAGCAGGCTGCCGCCGCCCAATTGCGCCGTGCCAGTCTCCGGATCCACTCGCACCCAGCGCATGGGCGACAGATCAAGCACGAGCCCGTCGTCGACCAGGCACAGGCCCGGACCGCTGTGGCCGCCGCCGCGCACCGCAAGCTCCACTCCGGTGTCCTGTGTGAACGAGATCATTGCCGTGACGTCCGCCACGTCGGCGCACTACGCGAAGGCGGCGGGACGCCGGTCGATCATGGCGTTGTGGATGCTGCGGCCCTCGTCGTAGCCCGTATCCTGCGGCGCGACGACGGGTCCTCGCAGCTTCTCGTGCAGGCTCTGGAGAACTGTTCCGTTGATTCCGCCCATAACCGCGCACCCCTGTGGAAAACCCTGTGGAAAAAGGTGACCCGCGCTGAGGTACCGCAGCCGCAGGGGAGCCGACAGCCCAGTGCCGTAGTCACACGAACTCGTACACAGCCGTGTCCGGGTCGGTCTTCACGATCAGTCCACTCTCGGCCAGCAGGCGTAGGTTCCGCCGCGCCTCCTTCTCCGCAGCCTGCCGGTCCGCAGGCTCGTATCCCGCCACCCGCAGGGCCAGCACGGCGCGCTGCGTATCCCATGTACCGCCAAGAGCCTGTACCACCTTGGCGAGCGCCTGCTGATGGGTCAGCGGCGTGTCAGCCATGGACATCCCTCCCTTGAGAAACCGCCACAGCATGACACGGCGGATGACTCGCCTGCCGCACCTCGCCGTGCGGTGATGGAGGCCGTCAAGGAGCTTGTGTCGTTCCGGGCTGCCATGTGTGTGCCAGTGGCCGGTTGCTCGCGGGGCACTGGCGGGACGCCGACCAGGTCCAACACTGTCGTGCTCTGGGACGGCCACCGCTCCTTGCTGGACACGGCAGTCGACGAGCAACTGGGCAAGGTGATCGTCCACGCTTCGCGGCATTCACCATCAGTCCGGCCGGAACATGGTGCGGCACACACGACGCACGAGAGCGCACCAGGCGGTGAGGTGAGCCGGCCGAGCGGTGCCAGGAGTGGCGCCCGTCCTCCTGGACGAGTAAGCCCGGAACGCAGTCACCTTGGCCGAATGTGAGAATGTGACCCTTGAGCGATGGTGCATCGGCTGACGGGGTGGGGCGCGAGCACCCAGTGAAATTGGGGGGGAGCCATGGTGTTGGCCATGTGCCCGCTGTGCAGCGATGACGAGGACATCGAGTTGGTCCGCATGCTCGATGACGGGCGCCGGGTCGTGAAGCACCGATGCGGCTACGCGTGGGAGCACGGCGAGCCGCCCGCCCCGAAGAAGCCGTCCAACTCCTTCAACGACCTCAAGGCCCGCTTCCCGAAAACCGAGGATGTCGAGCCCAAGTGGCTGGAACGCGCGGCCCGCCTCAAGGCGCAGTACCTCGCCACCAGGCCAGGATTCGACCCCGACGTAGCGGCCTACTGGGAGAAGTACCAGCGGATCTTCTCGCCCGACGGATTGCGGGCGTGCGACCCGAGGCTCCTCAAGGACTTCGCCAACTCCGATGTCGGAGCCCACCCCGGCAACCAGGCCACCTTCAACTCGGCGTGGAACACCATGGGCGACGTCTCGGCCGGCGAGACGACCCGCCGGACGATCGAGTACCTCCTGTACGGACCTGCCGACGTGCTACTTGAGGACCGGCTGCAGGAACTGCTGGCAGGTGCCAAGCCGTTCGCCATGACCGGTTTCAAGGAAGCGCTCCTGACGAGGGTGCTCTGCGTCGTGCAGCCCGAACGGTTCCTGTCGATCCTCAAATACACGACGCAGGCGGGCGGCAAGCGCGAGATCGCACGGATGGTCTTCGGACTGGAGCTGCCGGCACCCGAGTCGGTGAACTGGACCCTCGGGCGGCTCCTCCTGTGGAGCAACGACCTCCTGCATGCTCTGGTCGGCGAAGGCTTTGCCAACCAGCAGCACTCCGCGGCGTTCCTGTGGTGGGCCAAGGATCAACCCGGAGGGGTTCATCAGTAAGCGGCAGCCCGCGCGCTGCCGCCTGTTCCCGATGAGCCTTCGACGCAGACCACCACCCAGCACAGACACCGGTGGCGTAGCAGCACCGCATGCGCGGATGCGGAGGCGAACAGGGGTTGCCCCTGTCGCATGCCGGCCTGATGACGCGGAGGAACGCGGCAGCCAGAGCGGGCGGGCCACCGGGGCTGGGCAGCGTCGGCCAACGGCGCGAGTGTGCTGGGAAGTTCGCGCCACAGCTCCGGCTCGTGTCGCACGATCACCGTCAGGCGGTCCCGTCCGCCTGAACAGAGATGAGGCGTGATCATCTCGCAGCGCGAAGGAACTGCCTCACCCACGGCGGTCGCTACTGACGGCAGGTCAGCTCTCGGTCAGCAGGTGCCGGACGACGTATCCGGCAGAGTCCACGCCGGAGCTGCCGCCTTCGACCAGGGCCGCGACCGCGATGCGCGAGTTGTACGCGGTCAGCCAGCCGTTGGTGTGATCGCCTTCCTCCGCGGTGCCTGTCTTGGCGCCGACGCCCGCGAGTCCGCCCAGTCGCGGGGCGGCGGTGCCGCCGGTGGCCACGCTGCGCATCATCGACTGCAGGTATCCGGCCGTGCGGGCGGAGATCTGCTGCGGCGCGGTGTCCTGGTGCTGCCCCGGCAGGATGATCGGCTGCTGGAAGCCTGCGCCTCGCACGGTCGCCGCCACCGATGCCATGAACAGCGGCGTGGCCGTGACCTGGCCCTGGCCGATGAACTGGGCCGCCTGGTCGCCGCCCTGCACGTCCGGCGGGATGCTTGGATCGGTGGTGGCGACCCCGCCGCCGATGGACCAGCTGCCCATGCCGAAGCTGTTCACGGCCTCGTCATGCAGGGCGGAGGCGTCCCCGTTGTTCACGAGGTAGCGGAAGCCGTCCTTGATGAAGGAGGTGTTGCACGACACGGTGAAGCCCTGGGCGATGGAGGAGCCGGGATTGGCCCTTACCCCGGGGTCGTTGTGGAAGAGCTAGCTGTTGGCCATCAGCGAGTCCGTGCACGGGGCCGGGCTGCTCGGGGTGAGGCCCGCCCGGTGGAACAGGGCCGCCGAGGTGATGATCTTCATGGTTGAGCCCGGCGACTTGATGCCGTTGATGGCGATGTCGCCGTCCGCACCCGTGTGCGCGAGCGCGAGGATGTGGCCGGTTCGCCAGTCGAGCGCCACGGTCCCGGCGGGTTTGTCCTGGAGGTGGGAGTCCTTCACCGCGTTCTCGGCGACCGTCTGGAGGGAGGCGTCGATGGTCGTCTTGATCTTCGGGGCCTGCCCCTTGGAGAAGACCTTCAGCGTTTTGACTCCCGCGCCGGCGTCGTCCACCACGGCCACACCCGTGCCGGTGCTGCCGCCGGTGGGCTTGGCGTTCTTGCGGATCGTCGTCACGATGTCGTGCAACGACGGGAAGGCGGACAGCTCGGTCTTGGCGTCCTGCGCCGCACCCCCTGTCGCCATGGTCAGCAGCAACGCGGCGAGCACCACCACGTAGGCGCACTTCAGGCCGGTCGGCAGGTTCCGTACGAACTGGAGCATCCGGATGCTGTTCACCCTGCCGAGCAGGGTCTTGCCGCCCTCGGAAAACAAGGCTCGCACCAACGCGGCGCCGAAGACCGGGAAGATCGCGACGAACACGACGCCCACGACGCCCACGACGCCCACGACGCCCACGGCAGCGAAGGGGACCTGGTTCGGACCGGGTAGCCAGGTTGCCGTCGTGAGCAGCAGTGCAAGCACACACAGCGCCCAGGCCAGCACGAAGTGCATACGGCTGACGCGAGTCGGACTGGAAAGCTCGAACCGATCCATGCGCCACTCCCCCCTGCGAGTGCCGTTGCCGTCAGCTCTGGCGGCGGCCACGCCTGAAGCAATGGCGCGGCATAGCGACCCGCTACGACAAGACCGCGAGTCCTACACAGCCCCCGTCACCCTCGCATCCCTGCTGATGCGGGCGTGACATCGGAGGACAACTCCCAGGAGAGTTCGGTTGGAGATCAGCCAGGGTGTTCGTCCGGTGGCGCCATCGCGTCACCAACTTGGATCAAACGCAGACCATGGCGGGGGGCCGGAGTCCTCGGACATGTCACTCCGGCACCGCATCCTTGCAGCTCTCCGAAACTCTCACCACGCCGAAGACCACCGGGTAATCGGTGATCTGCTGGTTCGGTCCCGGCTCGGAGTTGCAGATCTTCCACGCCGCCGGGTCGTCCACCAGACGGCCCCGCCCGCTTGCGTCCTTGAAGGTCATGTCGAGTTCGGAGCCCATCTGCTCGTACGCACGCCCGGCGTTGCCGCCGATGACATCGGGCATGGTGGCGGTGACCGGCTCGGGGTTTGCCGAGCGACGCGTCTGGGCGGCCCCCGAGCCTGTCGTGGTGCTCGCCGAGACGCCCGGCACGGACGACGCGCCACAGGCGGTGAGCGAGGCCAGGACCGCGGCGGCGAGGGCGGGTCTCAAGAGCTTGGTGACGGCCATGTTTTCTCCCAGCGCGACGGCAGTTCGGAGCAGTATTCACGGTGAGACAAGAAGCACCGCTGTCTTGATTGCGGTTCGGTGCGCGGCTGGGCCCGGCCGTTGCACCGGTTCGTACGGGGACTCCCGCGTTCGCGGGCGGTAGACGTGGCGCGAGTTTACGGCTGGTATGCGTGCTCGGCGGCGAGTGCCTGCTCCAGCAGCACGGCCGCGATCTCCTTGCGCCGCCAGGAGAGGGCGCCGACCACGCGCTCGGGCAGCACCAGCCGCCGCTCGACCGTCTCGTGCGCCGGCCGCCACGGCTGTAGCTCGACGCGGGCCCACCAGCGGGTCTGGTAATGACTGCGCGGCCCGGCGGGGGCCTGGGGATCCCAGACGTGCTGGCACGCGAGAAAACGGCTACTGATCACCTGGGCGCATGCTTCCTCGGCCACCTCCCGGACCAGGGTCTCGGGTGGCCGCTCGCCGGGCTCGACCTGCCCGCCGGGCAGGTTCCAGAACCCGGCGGCGGTCGCGACCAGCACCACCTCGCCCGCGGCCGTGAAGCAGAAGCCGTACGCCTGTGTCACCCGGTGCTCCGGCGGGATCCAGCCCGGCGCCATCAGCGTGAACACCGCGGACCGCGCCACCTCGTCGACCGGCTGCGGCACGACGCGCCGGTCCACCGGCCCGCCCTGGCGGGTCATTCCGCAGGGGCGCGGCCGATGCCGCGGAGCATGAGGTCCAGGCCGAGCTCGAACTGCGCGTCGGGGTCGTGCCGGCCGCAGAAGATCTCGGCGACGGCGGCGAGTTCGGCGGGGGTCTGCGGGCGCAGGAGGTCGCCGACCGCGGGCCGGCGGGTGCTGTCGCGGCAGGTGTCCCAGCAGATCTCGGCCTGGGCGGTGCCGAGCGCGTACGTCCAGATGGTGCGCAGCAGGGCGTAGGCGCGGTCTTCGGGGATGCCGCTGCCAGTCATGGTGGCGAGGTGCGTTTGGACCGTGCGCAGCGCGGCTACGGGCATGAGTTGCCGGACGGTGATCAGCGACGCGGCCTGGGGGTGGTGGTGCATGACGTCGCGGATCGCGCGCGCGAGGGTGCGTGCACCGGTGCGCCAGTCGGCCTGGGCCGGGGCGGCTCGTTCCACTTCGTCCCACAGGGTCTCGACGACGCCGTCGAGGACGTCGTCCTTGTTGGCCACGTGGTTGTACAGCGACATGCCCTTCACGCCGAGTTCGGCGCCGAGCTTGTGCATGCTCAGCGCGGCCAGGCCGTGCTGGTCGATGTAGGCCAGGGCCGCGTCGAGGACGCGGCGCCGGGTCAGCGGCTCGCGCGTGGTGCCGGCTGCAGTGCGCGTCGTCATGCTTGCGAACTTACGGCATAAGTCTTACGGTGTCCACGCTGAACTTATGGCGTAAGCATGGAGGTCGTGATGTCCGGACCCTCATCCGCACCGCAGGAGGCCGCCGCCAGGACCACCGAACCGCCCAGCGCCCCGCCGCCCGACGGCGCAGTGCGGGGCGGCGGCCCGACGGACAGGGAGTCGCCCGGCCCGACCGGCCGGCCCGCTCCGGTTGCCACCCCGGGTTTTGAGCTGGACCCCGTGCACCCGCCGACCCGATCGACGAAGGAGTGACGGAGCCATGAGTGCCGTCAGGACAGCCGTGCGTGAGGGCACGGCGATCGAGCTGGACACCCTCGGGAAGGTCTACGGCCGCGGCGAGAAGGCACTGACCGCGGTCTGTCCGACGACGCTGTCGGTGCCGTGGGGGCAGGTGATCGGCCTGCTCGGCCCGAACGGCGCGGGTAAGACCACCATCATCAAGATGATCAGCGGCCTGATCACCCCGACCTCGGGGACGATCCGCCTTGGCGGCCACGACGTGGCGCGCGACCGGAGCCACGCGGTCCGCCAGATCGGCGCGGTCCTGGAGGGCTCCCGCAACGTGTACTGGCCGCTGTCGGCCTGGGAGAACCTGCTGTACTTCGGCCGGCTCAAGGGCCTTCGCGGCGCCGAGATCAAGCCGCGGGCCGAGCGGCTGCTCACCGAACTGGGCCTGTGGGAGCGGCGGCACGAGAGCGTCGGCTCGTACTCACGCGGTATGCAGCAGAAGGTCGCCGTCTCGGCCGCCCTGATCACCGACCCGCCGATCATCCTGCTGGACGAGCCCACCCTCGGCCTGGACGTGGAAGCGGCCCGCACCTTCAAGGACTGGATCGCCCACCTCGCCGAGAACGAGGGCAAGACCATCGTGCTGACCACCCACCAACTCGAGGTGGCCCAGGAGCTGTCCGACCGGATCGCGGTCATCAGGGAAGGCGAGATCATCGCCGACCTGCCCACCGCCGAGCTGCTGGCCCGCCACGCCGAGGACCGCTTCGAGGTCCGTATCGCCGGGAGGCTGGACGGCCTGGCGGACCACCTGCCCGCGGGGGCCTGCGCGGAGGCGGACGACGCGCAGACCCGCATCCGGCTGCCGGATGCCGACACCGCCGCCCTGTACGGCTTCCTCGATCGGCTGCAGGCGGCGCAGGCGCCGCTGCTGGCGGTTCACAAGGCGCAGCCCAGCCTGGAGGAGGTCTTCCTGCACCTGATCCACCAGGGTGCCGCGGCCGCCTCCGCGCCCGCGGAGAAGGAGGCGGTGTCATGACCGCGGTCACCCTCCCCACCTCCGTGGCGCCCCCCACCGCGCTCACCCTGCAGGCCGGCCTGTTCGGCAACGAGGTGACCAAAGGGCTGCGGCTGGCCTGGCGGCGCAGGGGCATGGTGGTCGTCGGGATGCTGCTGGGCGCGCTGAACTACCTCGGCATCAGCCTCTTCATCGGCGGCGGCCACCTGGTCAAGGAGATGATGGTCCTCACCCTGCCCGGCCTGCTGGCCGTCGTTGTGGCCCAGACCGCGAGCATCCAGGGCAGCGGCGGCATCGCCGAGGAAGTCAACGGCGGCACCCTGGAGCAGACCCAGCTCGGCCCGGCCCCGCCGCAGCTGCAGGTCCTCGGCCGCATCGCGGCGCTGGCCGTCGAGGGCGTGGCCGCCGCCGCGCTCCTGGCCGTCGTCTTCGCCGCCGGCTTCGGCCTGGACTTCACCTGGCACGCGGCGGCGCTGGTACCGGCCGTGCTGACGCTGCTGGACGCGCTCGGCTACGGCCTGCTGATCATCGCGCTCACGGTCCGGGTGGCCGGCATCGGCGCGATCACCCACGTGTTCAACATGGTCATCATGATCTTCGGGGGCATGCTGGTGCCGGTCACGGTCTTCCCCGCCGGCATCGAGACCTTCAGCCACTTCGTGCCCACCGCCCTCGGCGTCCAGGCACTCAACGCCACGCTCGCGGACGGGTCGCTTGCCACCCCCTGGTCGGACGGCACCCTGCCCTGGCTGCTCATCCACACCGCCGCCTCGCTCACCGCCGGACTGGCGATCTACGTCAGGAACATCCGCCGCGCACGGCGGGAGGGAGGTCTGAGCCCGCGATGAACGCCACCAGCTATCTCACCGCCCTGGGCAACGAGGTCAAGAAGGGCCTGCGCTTCGCCTGGTCCGAGCGGCTGCAGATCCTCATCGAGCTGCCCATGTTCGCCGCGTTCGTCATCCTGCTCGGCCCGCTGCTGGGCCAGGGCGACCAAGTGGTGCAGGGCGAGGTGACCTGGACACTGGACAGCCGGACGACGTCCGTCATGGTCGTCTGGTTCGTCCCCTTCACCTTCTTCTACATGCAGGTCGTGAAGATGTTCTGGCGACTGCTGGGCGAGATCCAGGCCGGCACCATCGAGCAGGTCTACCTCTCCCCGCTGCCCACCTGGCTGGTCGCCGCCGCCGGCCGGGCGGTCGCCGCCTTCGCCGAGACCGTGCTGGTGGCCGCCGGCACCTACGGCATCGTCTCCGCGTTCGTCACCATCCGCCTCGACTGGAGTGCCGCCGCGCTGCTGCCGCTGGCGATGACCATGCTCGCGTCGATCGGCGTGTCGCTGATCATCGCCGGAGCCACCCTGGTGTGGAAGCGGATCCAGCTGGTCAACGACACCGCCATGCTCGTGATCATGCTGTTCAGCGCCAGCGCCCTGCCGCTGATCGACGTCCCCGGCTGGTGGGCCGACACCGGCCACTTCCTCCCCCTCACGGACGGCGTCGGCGGACTGTACAAGGCGCTGTTCACCGACGAGCCGGTCACCGCGGCCTGGGGCATGGGCGGCCTCGTACCCCTGCTGGCCACCTCCCTCGGCTACCTGGCCACCGGCATCCTCGCCTTCACCCTCGGCGAGCGCATGGCCAAACGCCGCGGCACCCTCGGCCGCTACTGACCCCAGGACCGCGGAGGCCGGGAATCCGGGCGCGCCCGGATTCCCGGCAGCCCACACCGCCCCCGTCCACCCACCCCCCGTTCAGAAACGCAGCGCCCATGAACGAGGACGCCAGCCCCCTCCCAACGGCCTGGACCCGCAACACACCCGCCGCCCGCGTCCGCCGCCTCACTCGTGCCGCCCGTGCGGTGCACCGCGAGATCCTGTTCGCGTTCGCCGCCACCGACCGCGCACCACACGACCTTGCGGCTCTCGCCGGCCGTCACGGCGCCTACCCTCGGGCCGTGTTCGCCGAGTTGTCCGAGCACGACCTGGTCCAGCCGGCTGTGGACGGCAGCCTCCACGCCGCCCATCCCTACTCCCGCTTCCCCACCGCCCATCGCCCATCGCCCATCGCGTCACCATCGCCGGGGGCGGCAGCCCGTACGCGATGTGGGCGATCGACGCCCTCGGCATCTCCGCGATGCCCCACGACCAACCGGTGACCATCACCTCGCACGAACCGGCACCGGCCGGGTCCCGAGCATCGATGTCACCGGATGCGATGCCGTCTGACAGCCCGGCTCCGCGGTCGTCCTGCTCGGTGTGCCCCGCGGCCGCGGCCCCGCCGCCCTCCGGGGCTGCGCGGCCATCAACTTCTTCACCACGGCCGCAGCCGCGCACGACTGGCCCACCGCCCACCCCCACGCCTCCGGCCCAATGCTCTCCCAGGTCCTCGCGCGACCTGACCGTGACCAGCTTCGCCACCCTGCTGCACCCAGCCGGCAGGACAGTGCGGTGCGGCGCACCAGGGCGCGCCGCCCACGGCGATGGGCGGCTCGGGGCAGCGGCGACCGCGTCTGCCGCCTGTGCCGCGCCGTCCTCGGTGTCGTCGGCGCCGAAGGAGACGAAGAGCGCGCATCCTCGCCTCCCGCCGGGATCCGTCGAACCCCGGCGTTGCCGTATACGGCCGGTTCCAGCCGAGGACGGCCCGCCACCTCGCCGTGGCGGAGGAGCAGGCATTTGTCTCGGCCCGCCCGTGCACCGCCGCCGGAGCCGGCGCTGTCCCAGCGGACTGTCTGCACACCGTGATGCGGGTTGCCCACACCGAGGACGGAGCCGTGGAGATCGCTGGCGCTGGGGGTGTGCAATGGCGACGAGCGAACATGGGCCGTCGCGTCGACGGCCGAGCCTTTCTCCGGGCGTACGTCCTGCGCACCTACTACGTGCCGCTGACGAGATGACAGCCATGCACGCGCATCCAGAACTGCGGCCCAGCGAGACCAGCCGTCCCCGCGACCGCGGGATCCCACTGGATCCGGCACTGGCCGCCTTCTATCTGCTGTGGACAACGGCGACGTTTCTTTTCTGAGGTCGACATGAATCCAATCATCACGGACGGCGACCGCAAGTAACGAATTCGGGGTTCTGTCAACGCGACTTTGTACGGGCGATGCGTACCCCAGAGCGGCGCACTGGCCCTTCGGGAAATTTCGCCTTGCCGGGCTCGAAGGCTCCGGTTTCGACTCTGCAGAAACCCCACAGCGGCGAGCTGTGGGATGGTGGCAGCGCAGCGTACAGCGGCACGGGATCTCCCCAGGTTCATCGAGTGCCTCGTTCGGTCTCCGCTACTGAGACCCGTTCCAGCGGCTGATCAGGTGCGCGTTCACCACAACCGCGGGTGCCCCAGCGATCATCAGATAGCTGGGCGGCAGCAGAGCTACGGCCGCCCACGCCACGAGCACGTCGAAGACGATCAGCGTCACTAGCAGGCCGCGGCTGTTTTGGAGCAGGCGTTTGACGATCTGCCATGCAGTCACTTCGTAGATCCCATCGGACATGGTTTGACCTGGGTCGAGGGGGGCGCGCACGGTGACGGGCCCCTCGACTCACAGTGCCTGAGCATACCTAGGCGGCATTACGGCAACTTTGTGCCGAATCCGCAGCGATTGAGAACTTCTTGGACGTTTTCGCCTTGTTTCCAGAATCGCCCGCCGTTGGTGAAGGCGTTATAGATGGTGTCGCTGAACGTCAAGTACTTGCTCGTCCTCGACATCAGCATGCCGCCCTTTCCGATGGCCGCCGCTCCACCATAGGATGCCGCCCCTATAGCTCCTTGCTGGAGAGCGCCCTTCACGGTGTGCTGTCCGCCGCCGACTTCGTAGCTGCCGACATCGGCGGCGAATCCGATTCCCGCGGAGAGGATGATTCCGCCGGCTCCCGCGCACACACCGCCGTGGCCGCGGTGCACAACCCGGCGGCGACGGTGGCCGTGGCCACGATGGCGACTTGGGTAATGCCGCACCTGAAGTGACCCCGCAGGTCCCGACACTTCCGTTTTATGCCGCGAGGTCCAGCCGTTGGTGGCCGCGGGTCCTCGCCTGGTGCGGCGTGATGTAGCCGATGGTGGTGCAGTTTCTGCGTGATCCTGCGGGCGCCGTAGGCACCCCGGGAACCGGTGTGGATGTCCCGGATCCGGCGGGCCAGGTCCTCTTCCACGTCGGCCTTCTCCTGCCGTGCGTCCTTGTTTCCGTGCCAGGTGTAGTAGCCGGAGCGGTCCCATCCCAGAACGTCGCACTCGGCATCGCCGAACGCAACCGACAGCCCATCTCCTTCTGGCAGTTCACCAAGTACGGCCTCATCGTCACCGCCGCCACCGTGGCCATCTCCCTCGGCTACGTGTGGCTGCGCTACTTCGCGCTGGCCTGACCGGGGTGGTGTCGAGACCGAACCGAGGACGGCATGGACCCCTCCATGACGGCGTCAGGCCTGCTCGTCGCCACAGTGGCCATCAGGACCGCACTGGCGGCGATCCGGCATCCGGGAAGCGCACGTCGACAGCGGGCCTTTGTCGCCAACCGCCGTCGCTCGGCGCCTGCATCGTGGACCGGCGTGCCCAATGAGGCTGACGCTTGCCAACTGACCTTGCCGTGGTCCGGCAACCCGGACCGACCGAACTATGCCGATGGGCGACATACCCGGGGGGGGTACCTGCGTGACTCAATGAGCCGCAGGTCAGATGCAAGGTGTACACCATGAGCGGAGCAGGGCCGGTGACGTGGCGCGAAGCCGGCACTGGTGCTGGTGGGTGCTGGGCCATCTGTGGCCTGGCGTGTGCGGTTCTCACGTTGCTCGGCGAGCCGGAGATCCCCCTCGCCGCACCTGCGGTGATGTTCCTGGCTCGCTGGTACTGGATTCGGCACCGTTGTTGGGTCGCGGGCGCCGTCGCCATGGTTGTGGGTGCTGTCAGCGTATTCGTCCTTGCGGACAATCTGCGACCGCACGTGGCGTTGCTGGCTGCGGACGCTCTGGCCGTCGGAGCGGGGTTGTTCGCCGCGCTGATCGTCTTCACCGGCGTCTCCCACCTGCAGATGCGCTGACGTCTGCCGCAGCCGATGCACGTCCAACCGGACCCCACGCAGAGGCCTTTCGTACCGGATCAGCGACGGCTATTCCAGGCCGGACGCCGCAAGAATCTCGCGGCACACGGTGCGGTCGATGCGCCGTCCCAGACGATCCAGCACCTGCGAGCCGCTCTCCAGCGTCCCGCTCTCGATGGCGTGACGGGCCCCCCTTCGAGCTCGTGCCATATCAACGGATTGCTGACCAGGACTTTCGGGTCCAACACCAGCCGGTCGCCGCGTGCGTCGAGGAGAACAAGGCGCTGTGACATTCCCTCGGGCACCTGTACACCAACCAGGAGATCCATGCGTACGCGGTGGTAGGTGAAGAGCCCCCGGGCCTCCAGGACTCGGCCCTCCGCGCTGACTCGAGGAGGGGTCAGAACGAAGAGCAACAGCACACCCGTCACGCCCCACCACGTCGCGCGCTCCACGGTAAGCCGAACCAGACCCAGGTCGAGCAACACCAAAACCCCGAGGAGCAGCACCGCGCAGAGGGCCGCACTGCGCAACTCCCGGGCCCAGCAACGGTCATGAATCACTTCGGCGATCGCCGGGGTTGAGGGCGACGTGCCGAGGCGCTCTTCCTTCCGCGCCATTCCATGCGTTCAGGTTAGAAACAGAATCGGCTAATGTCTCTAACCGTGACGCCGTCACCGTCCGGCCGACGCGTGGACGTTGGCACGGCCAACATCCGTCGGTCAGTGTCGCGGCGGTGCTCAGGCGCAGGCGTCGTGCCGCTCGGCGGCCGGTGCGCCGTCTCGCGGCATGGTCTTGTGCTGGGGCTGCTGGAGTGTCTGCGCCTCCCGGGCCGGGTGCGCGGGCGCGGTCAGGATGGCGGGGAGGGTGCGGTCGCAACGAGGGCGGAACCGCTCACCTCACACCTCCTTGTCCGGCCAGCCGAGGAGTCTGGCGCCGATCACCGCGGTCTGCAGGGTATAGCGGTGTACGGGGTCGGCCGGGTTGGCGCCAGTGAGTTTGTGGACGCGCTCCAGCCGGTAGGTGAGGGCACGGACGCTGAGGTTGAGGCGGCGTGCCGCCTCGGCCGCGGTGCACCCCGCGTCGAAGTACACGGTCAGCGTGTCCACGAGCGGCTGGGCACCGCCCCGGGCCGTCTGGAGCGGGCCCAGGGTGTCGTGGACGAGATCTGCCATGGCCTGCCGGTCGCGGGTCAGTACGGGGTAGACGAGGAGGTCTGCGGAACGCAGCACGGGCTCGTCGAGCTCCAGGCGGTCGGCCAGGTCGAGGGCGTTGAGTGCTTCCTCGTAGGAGTGAACGACACCTCCGGCGCCGGGGTGCGGGCGTCCGATGGCGACCCGGCCGCCATCGGTGGTGGCGTAGGCCTGCTTCGCGAAGAAGGTCAGGACGTCGTCCTGGTCACCCGGTGCGATGCAGATCAGCCGTCCGTCCTTCGTGGTGAGCAGGATGCGCCGCTCGCCGAACCGGCCGACCACGGCACTCTCCACCTGCCGGGTGGCCGGGTGGGTGTCCTCGACCGGCTTACTGCCCTGGGCGACGGCAACCGCGTGAGCACGCGAGAGGAGCAGCCCGAAACGTTCAGCGCGCTCCGCCAGACGGCCCAGGTCGCTACGGCCGTACAGCAGGTCGTCGATGAACTCCCGACGCACGGCTTCCTCCTGCCGCACGGCGAGTCGCTGGGCCCGTTCGTGTCCTTCGGCGAAGGCGTCGATCGCCAGCTCCACGGCGGCGAGTACCCGGTCCCCGTCCGTGGCGGACAAGGCGGGCCAGTTCTCACGGGTCATGGATAGATGCCGACGAACAAGGGCCCGCAGGCCAAGGCCTGCCTCCGCGGCACTTTCTCCCCGAGCCCGCAGGGACTCCAGCTCGTCCCGCGTGAGGCGACGGCCCGTCGCGCACACGTCGGCCAGTATCTGGATGTACCCCTCCAGATGCTCGTCGGGGATCTCCCGCCCTGTCACCCGTTCTCCTGTGTCCTTGACGCATCGCTGGCGTATTCCTAACGCATGCTGGACAAGAGTGGCAGACCCCGGGTCGGTGAGAGAGCCTGGCGTGAAAGCCACGTCAAGGTTGCCGGGGCCATGGCCCTGCGGAGGCGGCGGAGCCGCTGTCAGAATGCTCTTGGCACGAAAGGGGGTAAGACAGGAGCCGGGGCGCGGAAACCCGTCATCGGATCACTCCCCTCAGCCGCGGCGGAAGGGGAGCGTCCGTGAAAGAGATCCTTGAGGTCGCTGTCGAGTTCCCCACGATCACGTTCACCGCCGCGCTCGTAGTGGTCGCGGGACTCTGGGTCTTGGTCGTACTCAGCCGAGCCCAACGCCACAGCTTCGACTCCAATGGTGACGCCGACTCTGGGCGTGGGCGACCTCCCCGTGGCCGGGGCCTCCTCACTCGTGATCACACTGGCGTGGATCTTGAGCCTCGGCGGCTCGATGCTGCTGCGTCGCTCCGATGTCTCCGGGCTTCCATACGCCCTGCTGGCAGTGTCCGTCTTCGCCGACTCTCTGGCACTCGCCTATGTCCTCACCAAGGCGACAGCACGAGTACGGCGTGACAGAGGCACGTCGTCTGCACGGCGTTGATGGACTCCGTGCTGGTGTTTCCATTGGCTGTCCACGATTCCGTCCGTCGTCGTGTCGGGGCGTCCCGAGGTGCCAGCGACCACGATCTTGATGGTGCGTCTGGCACTCGAGGACCAGGTCTTGGTCCAGGTAGCATCGCAGTACTCGAGGACTTCATGTCGACCGTGGACGTCTTCGCCCCGTCGACGTAGACGTACGCCTGGCCGGAGGCCGAGGACCGGGCCGGCCAGTTGACCGAGGGGCCGGTAAGGGTCCACGTCAGCTGGGCGTTCTTGGCCGAGTTGGAGTGCGGCTTGCCGCCGAGGCATTTGGTCGTCCACATGCCGGACTTGGTGGCCCGCATCGTGGGCCGGAATCGATGACCGGGAGTGGATGATGCGGTAAGGGCGTACAGTCGGCGCCTGGTCGGCGCCGGTCGTGCGCCCTGTCCCCTAAAGATCGGCCTTTGACCCGTACCTTGACTGTGACGCGCCAGCCGCCGTCCTCGGCCGGACGCGGTACCACCGTCACCATGGCTCGGGTGAGTGCGTGATTGACGGTGCCGGTCAGGGGCGTGGCCGTGAGTCGACCGAGGCCTGCTGTCGACGACCACCACGTGTCGAGGTCGAGGTGCAGGCGCCCGCTGCCACTGGTGTACTTCGCCCATCTGCCGCCGCCTGCCTGGAAGTTCACCGTGAGACTCACGTGTCGGGGACGTTCAGCGCTGCTGAGCCTGAGCGTGCAGGCCAGGTGGCCGGGATTGTCGGGATCGTCATAGAGCGTGACGAGTTCCAGGGCCGTCTCTCGTCGCTGATCCCAGGCCAGGACCGTGAGCGTGTGGTCGATGTCCGCCTGACCGGCCTGGTCGCTCTCCGGGTGGTAACGGGCGCCTGGTCGCAGGTGGCGCCCTTCGGCCAGAAGCAGTTCGGGCACCGAACGCCCGTCTGGCAGCCACAGCCGCTTCCCATCGGCTTCCACGCTTTCCGCGAGGTCGTGGAGCATGACGACGCACGACTCGAACCAGTGTTGTGGCAGGGAGGCGAGTGTCACTGTGTGCTGAATGCGGGCCATACGCCAAGAGTGCACGTCAGAGGGGTGCCGGGTCAGTTGTGTGGTCGGGCAGTCACGGACCCGGCTTGATTGCCGGGTCCCGGACCTTCGTTGTTCTCCGTCGGTCGCCGAGGGGGACAGCGCGTCAGCTGATCGCATGCAGACGGCCGTTGACACGGCCTACGGAGGTTTGTCGCACCTTGAGGTAGTGATCAGGAGGAGAAGGTCACCCGGCGCATCTCGCCCGCGCTAGCGTGGGGCTCTCTCGCGCTCTTCGCCACGTTGTCGGCCCTCCTGTGGGGTAGTTACTCGGGGGAGATCGTCGCCGGAAACGGCGATACAGGGATCTGCGGGGAGTCGGGGTGGGGTATGCAGGGAGAGCGGCTGAGGCGGGCCGGCATTGTGGGCTACTGGCGTGCGATCGAGCTGTTCAGCCCGCAGAAGGTCCCGGCCGTCTCGTCACGTGAGCGGGTTTACCCGGTGGCGGCGGACGACCCGCTCCCCTGGGAGGCTGGGCATGCGCTGCGTACGGTGCCGCTGGAGCCGGGGTTCGTGTGGCAGCACGTGATCTACGGCGGCGCCTATCAGCTCTGTGCGGTGCGCGACATCTTGCTGGCGGTCTTCGGGGAAAGCGAGGACAACCACGACGGGCGGATAGACGGCGAGAGCGCGCTGTTCTCCCTGACGGTCACCGACGAGGGGCGGCTGCTGCTCGACTCTCCAGTGCTGTCCACGTGTGCCTGGGCCACCGGGCGGGCACTGTCACCCGGGCCCGGAAGCCGGGCGTGGCTGGACGGGTTCGACGAGGAGACGGGCATCTGGTTGGCGCGTGCCGCCGAGCTCGGGGAGCTCTCCGCGCTGGGCCTCCGGTCGCCGCCCTGGACGCGGAGCCCAGCGAGGGCGACCACGATGACGGTGAAGACCAAGAAGTCCGTGAAGTGCGCATCGGGCGGAGACGGCTGTCGACCAAGGAACTCCTGGAGTTCATGAGGGAGTTGGCCGAGGCGTGGGGCGTGGCGGACAGACTGCGTCCCGACGGCTTGCGGGTCCGGAGTGTGGCGGTGCGACAGGACCGTGCCGGTGAGGCGGACCAGCAGGACTTCCTGAACAGTTTCATCGCACCCGATCTGGACCTGGTCGCCCAGGAACTGGGCTCACAGGATCCGGGGCCCGGGCTTGCCGCATATCTCGCACCCACCGCCACCGTGAACACCGCTGGGCGGATCGATCTGCGGCAGCGTCCCGAGGCGGCGCTGGAGGGCGTGACGCCCGCTGCCGCACCCGCGGGCCGGTGGCCGGCCGAGCCCGGGCAACCACTGGCATTGAGCCAGCAGTTCGCCGTCAACACCATCCAGGCCGAACTGGGCGAGACAGGTGGCTTGTTCGCCGTCAACGGGCCGCCCGGCACCGGCAAGACCACCATGTTGCGCGACTGCTTCGCCGCCGTGATCGTGCAGCGTGCCTCGCGGCTGGCCACCCTGCGGTTGCCGTCGCAGGCTTTCGCCGACCGGGCCCCGTACACCTGGAAGAGCGGCGACTACACGCGCACCGTCACGCCGCTGCGGCCGGAGTTCACCGGCTTCGAGATGGTGGTGGCCTCGGCGAACAACGGTGCGGTGGAGAACATCTCCACCGAGATCCCCGCCCGCCAGGCCCTCGGCGAGCCGTGGCGCGAAGACGCCGACTACTTCGCCGAGCAGGCCACCCGGTTGCTGGGCGGCGTCCCGGCGTGGGGCCTGGTCGCGGCCCGGCTGGGCAACAAGAAGAATCGCATGGAGTTCGTCAACCGGGTCTGGCACGGCAAGTACAAGTTCTCGGACCAGGATGCGCCGCCCCCGCCGCACAGGCAGGGCGGTCGTGGCCGCGACGGCTGGATCGACAGCGAACGCGGGCTGGCGCAGCTCTTGCGCGGTTACTTCAAGACACCTCACAGCGGAGTGTGGCGCCAGGCCAGGGAACGCTTCCAAACGGCGCTCGCCAATGTCGAGCGGCTGCGCGCCGAACGTGAGGCCGCCGCGGCGGCACTGCGCGATCTGCCCGCCGCACAGGCCGGCCTGTGCACGGCCGAGCAGGCCGACGACCGGGCCTTCGCATGGCTGCGGGAGTGCGACGGCGCGGCCCTGAACGCCGATCGGGCCCTGCATCGGGCCCAGACGCTCCTGGAGCAGGCGGAAGCCCGCCACACGGCGCATTTCGAGCGCCGCCCCGGGCTCATGGTGAGTCTGTCCACCTGGGGACGAGCGGCCCGGGACTGGCATCGCACAGAGCGAGAGTTCGCTGTCCGTGAGGACGAGCAGCGCGCCGTGCGGGACGGCACCCGGGCCCGCTTGGAGGAGGCCCAGCGGGACAACGCCGACGCGTGGGCCGAGGGGCTCGCATGCCAGCAGGCCCGCAACGAGGCCGAGGCCCGCGTCGCCCGGCTCGAGGAGACCGTCGCCGAGACCCGCTCCCGCTGGGGCAGACACGTACCCCACGAGGACTGGCTGCGGTGCGACACCACCCGCGAACTGGCCGCGCCCTGGGCGGACGAGGAGATCACCCAGGCCCGCAGCGAACTGTTCCTGGCCGCCCTCGCCCTGCATCAGGCGTTTCTGCGCTGCACGGCCCGGACCATGTACGCCAACCTCATGGCGGCCATGGACGCCGTGACCGGCGCGGTCCCCAAGACCGTGGCCAAGGAGCACCTGCGGGCCGCCTGGCAGAATCTGTTCCTGGTGGTGCCCGTCGTGTCGACGACGTTCGCATCGCTGGACCGGGTCTTCGGACGGCTAGGCCGCGAGGCTTTGGGCTGGCTGTTCATCGACGAGGCCGGCCAGGCCGGCCCGCAGATGGCGGTGGGCGGCATGTGGCGGGCGAAGCGCACCGTGGTCGTCGGTGACCCATTGCAGCTCGAGCCCGTCGTCGTCCTGCCCTGGACCGCGCAGCGTGCCCTGCGCGACGACTACGGCGTGGCCGAGGAGTGGGCCCCCGGCCGCACCTCGGTCCAGCAGCTGGCCGACCGCACCAACCGCTACGGCACCATGCTGCCCGCCGAACACCCCGACGGCTCCCACGAGGTGTGGACCGGGGCCCCGCTGCGCGTCCACCGCCGCTGCGACGACCCGATGTTCGGCATCAGCAACGCCATCGCCTACGACAACCTCATGGTGTGCGGCACACCCGACCGCGGCCCCTACCGCTACGGCCCCCGCAGCTGCTGGGTACACGTGGCCACCGCCGAGGCCGAGGGGCACTGGATCCCCGAGGAGGGCCGGGCGCTGCGCCGCATCCTGCAGAAGCTGCGCGACGACGGCGGTGTCGACCTTGCCCGGGACGTGTACGTCATCAGCCCCTTCCGCGCCGTCGTCGCCGGCGCGCGCAAGTCCTGCCGAGACCTGCTGCCCGACGGGCGGGTGGGCACCGTCCACACCACCCAGGGCAAGGAGGCCGACGTCGTGATCCTCGTCCTGGGCACCGACCCCCGCCGCCCCGGTGCCCGCGCCTGGGCAGCCTCGCGCCCCAACCTCCTCAACGTCGCCGTCAGCCGCGCCAAGCGCCGCCTGTTCGTCATCGGCGACCGCGAGGCATGGCGCGACCAGCGGTTCTTCGCCACCCTCGCCGACGCGTTGCCCGTCCACACCTGGCAGGGCGACGGGCGGCAAGGGTGACCACACGCCCTGCCCTGGGGTGGTGTCGTCAGGCGAGGGCGGAGACCGCAGAGAGCGTGGACGCGATCAGGGACACCAGGCCGGGGACTCCTCCGCACTTCTGCTGGATCTTGGTCAGCAGCCCCTTCGCCACGGCCCTGCCCTCAGGGTTCTCCAGCTGCTGTTCGGCCACCGTGTCCAGAAAGCCGACGCACACCTCGTAGTCGTCGACATGGTCCCGTTCGCGCTCCATGCCCTGCCGGACGCGGACCAGCAGCTCGGCGACCCCCCGTAACTCCTCTTGCCCGAGGCCGGAGTTGACCTGACTCTGAGTCGAGTGGAAGGCGCCCGGCTGGTTCTGGACATTCTGCATGGACCCACTGTTCTGGATGCCCGAGTTCGTGCCACCCGACTGTGCCTTGCCACCGATCATCACTTCGTCCCTCCTGCCGACTGCTGGGAGCCCACTGCCCCCGGCTGGTTCTGCACGTTGCTCATCTCGCCGGTGTTGATGACGCCGTTGTTGAGGACGACCATGATCCGCTCCCGGTACTCGCCGGTGTCCACGTTGTGCTCGACGAGAAAGCCCTCGACCGCGGCGAGGACGCGGACCTGCATCATCTCGATGTAGCGGCGGGCATCGTCGTACTGGAGCATGTCGTCCATGTACCGGGTCGAGTAGACCTCCCGCAGGCTCACCGGGCCCGTACCGGGATCCTGCTCAGGTCGCCGCTCGCTGCTCTTGGCCCGTTTGAAAAGACGGACCACCAACCAACCCGTGTCCACGGCGGCCAGATACGCCGTGCGCCGCTGCCAGGCCCATCCCGCGCCCGCCGCCTTCTTCTCCGCCGCGCGCACGTCAGGGTGAACGGGATTGACCACATGCGGGCGGACGACAACCCGCAGGTAGTGGTTCTCGTAGGCGAAGCCCACGAAGACCGAGGCCACCAACTCGCCGTCCCACGAGGTCATCCGCGCACACAGGAAGCGCCGGGCGACCTTCGGCGCGCGCTGCGCATCCGCCGCCAGCACGCCGTCACGGGCCAGGGTGACCAGCCCCTCCCACCGCTCGGGCATCAGTGTCTCCCAGCGCTCCGCGGCGATCGCCGCCACGCCGAACACCTCCTGCTGACTGTCGGGGTGGAAGTGCGGCAGCGGATCGATGGGACGCTGCAGCTCACGGGCCACATGGGCGTGCAGGTCGTCCGGGGTGAACCGGACCACCCCGTCGCCGGGCCGGGCCCCGGCCAGCAGCTCTTCCACGCTGGGCAAGGCCCGCGAGAGGCTGCTCCCGTCCTCATCGCCGTGGCCGTCGTCCCCGTCCTTCGACTTGGCCGGCGTCACGTCGATACCGATCTGGGTCTCGAACCACACCTTGCCCGCCCCCACGAAGTGATACTTCGCCCCCGAGGAACGGATCTGATTCTGATACGGCACGACCTCCCCGTACGACGCATCCCGGATCTGCTCCACCGCACGCCGATACCGGCGCGGCACCTCAGCACCCCACGTCTCGACGTTCTCGTCGCCCATCACCATGCGCAGTCGCCTCTGGGCAAGCACGCGGTCGGTGCAGAACGCCGCCCACAGCCCGATCAGGGCCACCAGCGGTGCAAGGTAGGCGCGCGGTGTCAGCAGGCACAGCCCACCGATCACGCAGGACAGCACCATGAGTGCGCGGCGTAGCCACAGAAGCCGTTGTGCCTGCGCGCATGCGGTCAGCACGGCCTCCAAGTCGAAGCCGCACGAGGGCACCGGGCGCCCGTCCATCGCTATGCGGCGGCGCACCCAGCGCACGTACTCATGGCCGACGAGCGCCCGCGGCTGCTTGGGCGTGCTCGGCGCATCGTCCCCCAACGCCCGCTCCAGCGTGGCCTTCTCACCGGAGAGAGCCCGCTTGGCCGCCTGCTGCAGCCGCCGCTCGCGCACCTTCTTCGGAGTGAGCCTGTCGCCGAGCTGCTTGGTCTTCTGCCGCCGCCACTTCCTGACCTTGTCGGCAAACTCCTCGGCCCTGTCCGGCCGCAGGTGTGCGGCCGCGCACAGTAATCGCGTGGGCTCGGTGATTCCGCCGGCCCCGTGGCCGCCACGCCCGGGGCCGTCCATCCCCTGCCGCGGCACCGCCGGCACCTTCAGTAAGGACCAAGCTCCGTCCGCCAGGCCCTTCGCGGATCTTGCAGCATCCGTCTCCATACGCCCCCCGTCCATCAGCCCGACGAACGATCGTCCCCCACACGGGCGGGCACCGCCTACCCCACGCAAGCATCCCAATCAGCCTCAAATCGGCAATGTGCTACGGGAATTCGGGTGCCAAGGCGCGTCACAGCAGCGGAGGGCGCTCCGCGGCCCGAAGCAGCAGGCCGTCCGTCTCCGAGTCAGCGACCCAGTTGACGACGGCTTGCATCCACGTGAGGAGGGTGGTAGCCCGCGCCCGTCCCGTCGTACCGCCCCCGATGTCAGTGGTACCGGGCAGCAACGGTTCGACGACAGCGACCCGCATGCGGTACAGCTCGCGCAGTTCGGCGGCCAGGCACTCGGCGAGGGCGTCGTCGCCGCACGCCACCATGCGGCCCGACGGCGCGTTGTGCCGGGCCTGGTCAGGAAGCGAGGGCGCACGCCTCGTGGAAAGGTCCGCCTTCCACCAGTACCGCGTGGCTGGCATGGCTTCGGCGCGGGCCTTCGACCGCTCGACGTCCGTCGCCAGGCGGTCGTCTCCCACGGCTCCGTGAGCGAGTTGTCCCACCTCATCTCCTTCCCCCGATGCCGACATCAACCAGGCGGCGAGGGCAGAGCACGAGCCGTCGCGACCGAGACCGATCACGACGTAGTGGGCTGAGACAGCGAGAGCTGACTCGGCTTTCTCCCGCTCAGCTTGCCCGTCTCCGCCTTCGCCGGAACACGGTTCGGCACCCGCCGTGGCGTGCCGCTGTCCGGCATCAAGGAGCCGTCAAGACTGCCGGAACACGGCAATGCAGCGCAGAGCACGGCCAGTTCAAGATGGTGACGGCAGAAACAGGGGAGCGGTCCCAGTGCCGTGCTCTGACAACAGGTATGGGCACTGGGACCGCGGCAGCCAGGGGTGGGGGTGAGGACATGGGGCAGGTCGTTGAGGCCGTCGCACAGTTCCCCACCGTCATCCTCACTTCCGCCCTGGTGGTCGCTCTCGGCTTCTGGCTCCTCGTCCTGCTGGGCCGCGCCGACGCTCGCGACTTCGATACCGACGCCCCGTCGTTGGCCAGGGCAATGCACGGGGTGCCGGTCGCCGTCACCGCCTCCGTCGTGATCGTGAGCGCCTGGCTCATCACCCTCACCGGGATGGTCCTGCTGGAGCCGACGGGCTTGGCGGGGCTCGGCGATGCCGTGGCCCGCGTCGGGCTACTCGCGCTGTCCGCACTCGTCGCCTGGTCGGTGGCACATGCCCTCGCGGCTCCTCTCGCCCGGCTCGTCCCCGACCGGCCCGGGCCGCGCCGACGGGACGCGGCAAGCGGTGTGCCCTTCGATCCCGGCAGTGGCCACGCCCGAGGGTGACCAGCCGCCCGCCCGCAGTCGAACCCGCAGCGCACGCCTGACGCACCTGACCGCGCCCCAGTGGGCTTCCCGCCTCGCCGTCGAGGTGTCAACCCTTCGCAGACTTCAAGGACTTCCCATGAATGCCATCACCGTGGGCATCGGCGTGCTCGTCGCCGCCGGTCTCCTCATCGCAGCCGTCGCGCTGCTCGTCGTCTCCCGACTGTTCCGCAAGGTGGAGCAGGGCAAGGCCCTGATCGTCTCCAAGGTGCGCAAGGTCGACGTCACCTTCACCGGGCAGGTCGTGCTGCCGGTGCTGCACAAGGCCGAGGTGATGGACATCTCGGTGAAGACGATCGAGATCACGCGCTCCGGCCGGGACGGTCTCATCTGCCAGGACAACATCCGCGCGGACATCCGCATCTCGTTCTTCGTAAAGGTCAACAAGTCCGTCGAGGACGTCATCAAGGTCGCCCAGTCCGTCGGCACCGCACGGGCGAGCGACCAGAAGACACTGCAGGAGCTGTTCCACGCGAAGTTCTCCGAGGCGCTCAAGACCGTCGGCAAGCAGCTGGACTTCACCGACCTGTACACCAAGCGCGAGGAGCTGCGGTACCGGATCATCGAGGTCATCGGCGTCGATCTCAACGGCTACCACCTCGAGGACGCGGCCATCGACTACCTGGAGCAGACACCGCTCACCCAGCTCGACCCGGCCAACGTCCTCGACGCCCAGGGCATCCGCAAGATCACCGAACTGACGGCCGTCGAGCACGTACGCACCAACGAGGCCCAGCGCACCGAGGAGAAGGAGATCACCCGGCAGAACGTCGACGCCCGCGAGGCCATCCTTGAGCTGGAGCGCCGGCAGGCCGACGCCGAGATCAAGCAGAAGCGGGAGATCGACACCGTGCGGGCCCGTGAGGAGGCCGAGACGGCGCGGGTGGTGGAGGAGGAGCGACTGCGCGCGCAGGGCGCGTTCCTGAAGACCGAAGAGCACCTCGGTGTTCAGCGGGAGAACCAGGCCCGCGAGGTCGCCGTCGCGCAGAAGAACCGCGAGCGTGTCATCGCCGTCGAGAACGAGCGCATCGAGAAGGACCGCCTCCTCGAGGTCATCGCACGCGATCGGGAGACCCAGTTGACGCAGATCGCCGCCGAGAAGGAGGTCGAGGCGGAGAAGCGGGAGATCGCCGAGGTCATCCGCGAGCGGGTGGCCGTGGACCGGACGGTCGCCGAGCAGGAGGAGTCCATCAGGACGCTGCGTGCCGTGGAGGAGGCGGAGCGGCAGCGGCAGGCGGTCGTCATCGCCGCCGAGGCCGAGGCACAGGAGAGCCTGGTCAAGGACATCAAGGCCGCGGAGGCCGCCGAGCAGGCCGCCGTCCATCGGGCGGCGGAGGAACTCACCCTCGCTGAGGCCCGGTTGAAGACCTCCGACCTCGACGCGCAGGCCAAGCTGCGCCTCGCCGAGGGCGTCCAGGCCGAGTGTGCGGCCGAGGGCCTGGCCGTCGTCCAGGTCCGTGACAAGGAGGCCGAGGTCACCGAGAAGGCCGGCCGGGCGGAGGCCGAGGCGACGGCGGCACGCCTGCGGGCGGAGGCGGAGGGCACCGAGGCGTGCATGCGTGCCGAAGCCGAGGGCGGCCGGGCCAAGGCGTTCGCCGAGGCCGCGGGCATCGGCGAGAAGCTGAAGGCGGAGGCGGCCGGTCTCACCGAGAAGGCGGCGGCGATGGCCGCTCTCGACGACGCGTCCCGTGGCCACGAGGAGTACCGGCTGCGGCTCCAGGCGGAGAAGGAGATCCGGCTCGCCGGGCTCGACGTGCACAAGCAGGTCGCCCAGGCGCAGGCCACGGTGCTGGCTACCGGGCTGGAGAACGCCGACATCAACATCGTCGGTGGCGAGTCGGTCTTCTTCGACCGGCTGGTGTCCTCGATCGCGCTCGGCAAGGGCGTCGACGGCTTCGTCCGGCACTCCGAGACGGCGCAGGCGCTCGTGGGGCCCTGGCTGGACGGTACGGCGAGCTTCACGGATGACCTCAGCCACATCCTCGGTTCGGTCTCCACGGCCGACGTGCAGAACCTGACCGTGTCCGCGCTGCTGATGAAGCTTATGAACGGCGGTGGCGCGAACGCCGGGCAGCTGAAGCAACTGCTGGACAAGGCCGGCGAGTTGGGTGTCGCCGACGCCTCGCTGGCCGCGCTCAACGGCAGTGCCACGGTCTGACCGGCCCGTGGTCAAGAGCCGCCGGACAGGGGACGGCGGCTCTTGGCCACGTTTTCTCCTGACTTTCTGAGAGGGATCCCATGACCACCGGCCTGGACACCGGTACGTACGAGGTGCTGCGCGACCGGCTCGCCGCGCAGGCCTCCGAACTCGCCCGCCGGACCGAGGTGCTCAACGCCCGCCGCGCCGAGGAGTTCGGCTCGGCGCGGCTGGAGCTCATCGGCACCGAGCGGCTGCGCACCGAGCACAAGAGTGTGCCCCGCGACATCGTCGCCGTCGGTGACGCCCTGCTCTTCGGCCACAACGTCTTCCTCGGCCTCAAGCCTGAGACGACAGTCGCCGACGTCTTCGCGCTGCACGACCGCGACCTGAACCGGCTGCCGGACGACGCCGTGCCCGGACTGCTCGACGACCCCGCCCTCCTCCGCGAGTTCGCGGCCCTCTACCGCTATTACCGACAGGCCCATCTCCTCCAACTGAGATACGCCGACGGCAAGTTGCTGGCCGTGTTCCAGACCAGCGAGAAGGCCGGAGACATGCGCGTCCTGCGCTGGGCCCCGGCCGGCGACGGGCAGGTCTCCTTCCTGGACGCGCGCGGCGAGCGCGACCACGTCTTCCCGCCCTCCCACGACTTCGAGTGGACCGAGACCAGCCGCCAGGACCATATCCTCGGCCGTCACCCGCACGTGTCGATCGAGGGCGAGGTCTTTGTCGAGACCGTCGGCGGTACCCTCACCGTCAAGGTCGAGGACAACACCGAGACCGGCGAGGGCATTTACGCCGAGCCGGTCGACGAGCCGCTGCAGTCCCTGGCCGACGCGGACATCGCGTACGCGCGCTTGGGAGCCCTGATCCTGCTGCGGATCCGCCCCTACAAGGAAGACGCCCACCGCCACCTGGTCTTCAACACCCTCACCAGGACCGTCGTGCGCCTCGACGGCATCGGGCAGGCGTGCCGCCGGCTGCCCGAGGACCAGGGCATCGTCTTCCCCGGCGGCTACAGCCTGGCGACGGGGGCGTACAAGACGTTCGACGGCATCGACACGGCGGACCTGGAGTTCGAACGGGTGGTGCGCTCGCCGAACGGCGAGGACGTGCTGTTCGCGTTCCACGCGCGCGTGGAGGGCCGCAGCCTCCTCCTGCCGTACAACATGATCCGCAAGGAGGTGGCCACCCCGCTGTCCTGCCACGGCTGGGCGCTCTTCGACGACGGCACCCTGATGGTGTTGCGGGCCGACAGCGACGAGCCGGCCCGCGTCCACCCGCTGCAACTGTGGAAGTCCCCCTACGTCTCCGACACCCACGCCGCCGCGCAGCCCGTCGGCACCGGGCCGCTGGCCCGCGTGGGCAACGCCGACCTGGTCCGCGGCATCTCCGACTGCCTGTCCATCGCCCGCGCCGTCGCCGAGACCTCCCCGACCGCCGAGGTGTACGAGGCGCTGGCCGCCGCCTGCGTCCGGGCCACGGACTCCTACCACTGGCTTGGTGAGCCCAAACTCGGCGACCTGCGCGCACCGTTGGGACAGGTACGGACGACGGCCGAGCAGGTGCTGGCCGAGTTCGAGACCGTCCAGGCGCTGACCCGGCAGGCCGCCGACGCCCTCGGTGAGGCTGCCGCGCGCATCGCCGGAGTGGTGCGCCGTCTGCGCGGCGAGACGCCCCGAGAGGCCGCGTCCTGGGTCTCCGGGCTGACCGAACTGCGTCACGCCCAGGGACATCTGCTCACGCTCAAGGACATGCGGTATGCCGACATCGCCCGCATCGACGAACTTGCCGCTGACGTCGAGGCCGACGTCGCCGCGTTCGGCCGGCGGGCCGTCGCCCACCTGGCCCGCGAGGACGCCCTTGCCGCCCATCACGCCGACGTCGAACAGCTCGTCGCGGACGCCGAGTCGATCGCCACCGTCACCGAGGCCGCCCCGGTCGCGGCCCGCCTCGACAAACTCGCCGACGGCCTGAGCACGGTGACCCAGGTCGTCGCCGGACTGGACATCGCAGACGCCACCGTCCGCACCTCCATCCTGGAGCGGATCGCCGAGGTCCTCGGCGGCGCCAACCGGGCCCGCGCCACCCTCGGCGCCCGCCGCCGCGCCCTCCTCGACCGCGAGGGACGGGCCGAGTTCGCCGCCGAGTTCGCGCTGCTCGGCCAGGCCGTCACCGGCGCGCTCGCGGCCGCCGACAGCCCCGAGACCTGCGACGACCAGCTCGCCCGCATGCTCGTGCAGGTGGAGAACCTGGAGTCACGGTTCGCCGAGTTCGACGACTTCCTCCGCGAGTTGGCGGACAAGCGCGACGAGGTCCACGAGGCATTCTCCGCCCGCAAGCAGACCCTCGCCGACGCCCGCGCCCGCCGCGCCGAACGCCTGGCCGACTCGGCGGCCCGCGTCCTGCAGACCGTGACCCGCCGCGCGGCCACGCTCGCCGACGCGGACGCCGTCGCCACGTACTTCACCTCCGACCCGATGCCCGCCAAGGTCCGCCGCATCGCCGGCGAACTGCGCGAACTCGGCGACCAGGTCCGGGCAGAGGAGCTGGACGGCCGCCTTAAGGCCGCCCGCCAGGAGGCCCTGCGCGCCCTGCGCGACCGCACCGACCTGTACACCGACGACGGCCGCACTCTCCGCCTGGGCACCCACCGCTTCGCGGTCAACACCCAGCCCCTCGACCTCACCCTGGTCCCGCACGGCGAGGGCCTGGTCTTCGCCCTGACCGGCACCGACTACCGCTGCCCCGTCACCGACCCGGACTTCGCCGCCACCCGCCCCTACTGGGAGCGCCCCCTGCCGTCCGAGTCGCCGGAGGTCTACCGCGCCGAACACCTCGCCGCCCGAATGCTCGACGAACACGGCCCCGCCGCCCTGGCCGAGACCGACCTCGACACGCTCGTACGGCAGGCCGCGGATGCCGCCTACGACGAGGGCTACGAGCGCGGCGTCCACGACCACGACACTGTCCTGATCCTCACCGCCCTGCTGCGCCTGCACGAGATCGCGGGCCTGCTCCGGCACGAACCCGCCGTCCGGGCCACCGCCCAACTGTTCTGGGCGCACGGCACGACGGCCGAGGCACGCGAGAGCTGGACCCGGCGCACGGTGTCGCTGGCCCGCGCACGGGACACCTTCGGGCTGGCACCGGCGATCGCCGACCTGCAGCAGGAACTGGCGCAGGCCATCACCGCGTCGGGAGCAACCGCAGTCACGGACGCTGCCGGCGCCTACCTCTTCGAGGAACTGACCAGCGCTCCCGACGGCTTCGTCATCAGCAGCGGCACCCGCACGCTGCTCGACAAGTTCCGCCGCACCGTAGGCACTTCAGCATACGACGACGACCTCGCCGCACTCGGTCACCTGACCGCACGCAAGCAACTCATCGAGACATGGCTCTCTTCGTACGCCGCATCCACCGGCACCGACCTCACCCCGGGCGATCTGGCCGAGGCGGTGGCCGCCGAACTCTGCCCGGAGTTGACTCACTACGACTCCGACGCGCCGCTGACCGAGACCGTCGAGGGCCTGCTCGGCACCCACCCACGTATCACCGGCCGTACGCTCACGATCCGTATCGACGAGTTCCTCGCCCGCACCCGCACCTTCCGCACCCTCGACGTGCCCGCCCACCGCGCCTACCAGCACCGCCGCACCACCCTGGTGACCGCCGAGCGCACCCGGCTCCGCCTGGACGACTACCGGCCCCGGGTCATGTCCGCGTTCGTCCGCAACCGGCTCATCGACGAGGTGTACCTCCTGCTCATCGGCGACAGCCTCGCCAAACAGCTCGGCACCACCGGTGACTCCAAGCGCACCGACACCGGCGGCCTGCTGCTGCTCATCTCCCCGCCCGGCTACGGCAAGACGACGCTCATGGAGTACGTCGCCGACCGCCTCGGTCTGCTCCTGGTCAAGGTCAACGGCCCGGCACTGGGCCATGCCGTCACCTCGCTCGACCCGGCCGAGGCCCCGAACGTCACCGCCCGCCAGGAGATCGAGAAGATCAACTTCGCGCTGGCGGCGGGCAACAACACCCTTCTCTACCTCGACGACATCCAGCACACCTCGCCCGAACTGCTGCAGAAGTTCATCCCGCTGTGCGACGCCACCCGCCGCATCGACGGCGTATGGGACGGCGAGCCGCAGAGCTACGACCTGCGCGGCAAACGCTTCGCCGTCTGTATGGCCGGCAACCCCTACACCGAGTCCGGGACCCGCTTCCGCATCCCCGACATGCTCGCCAACCGCGCCGATGTGTGGAACCTCGGTGACGTCCTCACCGGAAAGGAGGCCGCCTTCGGGCTCAGCTTCGTCGAGAACGCACTGACGGCGAACCCGGTGCTCGCCCCGCTCGCCGGCCGCGACCGCAACGACGTCGACCTGCTGATCCGGCTCGCCCAGGGCGACTCCTCGGCCCGCGCCGACCGGCTGACCCACCCGCACCCGCCCGCCGAGCTGGACCGGATCCTCGCCGTCCTGCGCCATCTGCTCACTGCCCGCGAGACGGTCCTGGCAGTGAACGCCGCCTACATCGCCTCCGCGGCCCAGACCGACGCCACCCGCACCGAGCCGCCCTTCCAGCTCCAGGGCTCCTACCGCAACATGAACAAGATCGCCCAGCGGATCCAGCCGGTCATGAACGACGCCGAACTCGCCGCCGTCCTCGACGACCACTACACCGCCGAGGCACAGACCCTCACCACCGGCGCCGAGGCCAACCTGCTGAAACTGGCCGAGCTACGCGGCACGCTGACCGCCGAGCAGACAGCACGCTGGACCGAGATGAAGGCCACCCACGTCCGCAGGCAAGCCCTCGGCGGCCCAGAAGACGACCCGCTAACCCGAGCCGTCGCCGCCCTCGGCCTGCTCGCCGACCGGATCACAGCCGTCGAGTCGGCGATCAACCGCGCCACCGACCCACGTACCCTCCTCACCAACCCGCACGCCCGGCACGCCGTCGGGCGACAGGAGCAGTAATGGTCTCCTTCCTGATCCCACTCGCCACCGCTGTCCTGATCATCGCGACCAGTACTACCGTTCTGATCCGCCGGGACCGGCGGCGCATGGAAGCCGGCGCCGAAACCCTGCACATCGAGTCGGCGGCCACCCGAGGGCTTCCTGACACGCGACGCCGGGTACATGCGTACCAGCAGCGTTTTCTGCGCGAACGCGATTGACTCGGTCTGTATGGCCTCTGTCCGAGAGCGCCTCGTCATAGCCGAAGACGCACTGCCGTGCCTGATCCGGCTCGTATGCCACAGCGCAGGAAAAGCGCGTCCTGGCAGGCGGTGCTCCTTGCGCGGATGCCCTACGAGTGAGCCATGCCCGTTGCTGGGCACGGGCATGGCGCAGTGCAGCGCTCTGGGGGCTGCTGCTGTGCTGGACGCTACTGCTGCCGACTCAGCGCTCGTGCGAGTGACCGCCGCGCGCCGGATGGTGGGCCGCGCTTGCCATGCTGCTCCTGGTCATCCTGACGCCGCCGAGGGGCAGCGCCGTCAACGGCGGACTCGACTCACGGGGTCTCCTGACCTACCACCGGGTGCGTGCGACCGTCTGGTGAACGTTCGTACGCCCGAGGAGACGCCCGGCGACTGCCCCTCACTGGTGTCGGTGTCGACGGGTCCGCATCACGGCATGCCGCGGGTCGACAGAGCCGACTTCTTGGCGTCATGCCCGGCGTCGGCCGATGGCGTTATGGATGTCCGGTCATTGTCACCCGCGGTCAGCGAGGGGGGTGGACGGGAAGGCATCGGGGGTGACGCCCTCGGCCTTGGCTGCGTCGGCGAGGGCGGCGGCAGCGGCCTGCGCAGCCTGTGCCGTGTCGTTGGCGGCCTGAGCAGCCATGTCGTCCGAGGGTTTCTCGCGGGTGGCCGGCGACTGGGGCAGTACCTCGCTGAAGGCGCGGGACACGCCCTGGAGTGCGGAGGTGATCTCGCTGGGGATCACCCAGAAGTTGTTGCCCGGGCCTTGCGCGAGTTGGGGCAGCGTCTGGAGGTACTGGTAGGCAAGCAGCTTGGGGTCGGGGTCGTTGCGGTGCACGGCCTGGAAGACCTCGTCGATGGCCCGGGACTGGCCTTCGGCCTGGAGGATCGCGGCGGTGCGGTTGCCCTCCGCGCGCAGGACCGCGGCCTGCTTGTCGCCTTCGGCGGTGAGAATCTGCGATTGGCGTTGCCCCTCGGCCCCGAGAATCGCGGCCCGCTTGTCCCGCTCGGCCCGCATCTGCTTCTGCATCGCATCCTTGATGGACTGCGGAGGGTCGATGGCCTTGATCTCCACCCGGTTGACCCTCAGCCCCCACTTGCCCGTGGCCTCGTCCAGCACGCCACGCAGCTGGCTGTTGATGGTGTCCCGTGAGGTGAGCGTCTTTTCCAGGTCCATGGATCCCACGACGTTGCGCAGGGTGGTGACGGTGAGTTGCTCGACCGCTTGAAGGAAGTTCGCGATCTCGTAGAAAGCAGCTCGTGGGTCGGTGACCTGGAAGTACAGGACGGTGTCGATCTCGACGACCAGATTGTCCTCGGTGATCACCGGCTGCGGCTTGAAGGAGACAACCTGTTCCCGCAGGTCGATCACCGGATGAACGCGGTCGATGTAAGGGATCACGAGACTGAGGCCCGGTTTCAGGGTCCGGTGGTAGCGGCCGAGTCGCTCGACATTACGAGCGCGCGCCTGGGGCACGATACGGACCGCCCGCACCACGGTGAAAACCGCGAACAGCGCGACAATCAGGCCGGCGATGAGCAAGGCGGAGGTTTCCATGGTTTCAGTCCCGGGGGTAGACGATCGCGGTGGCGCCACTGATCTCCATGACGTCGACGGTCTTTCCAGGAGGAATAACCAGCGTCTCGTCGTAGGCGCGGGCCGTCCACTCCTCGCCCTCGATGCGGACCCGGCCACCCCGGCCCGTCACCTCCGAGACGACATAGGCAGGCTTGCCGACCAGCGCGTCCACGCCGAATCGCTCCACTTGGGGCTGGAGCAGGTGGCGCAGCGCAATCGGGCGCACGAACACCACGGTGACGGTGGCCACGACCGTGAATACCAAGAACTGGAAGGGCAGCGGCAGCCCTACCGCGGCGGAGCCCGCCGTGACCAACGCGGCCGCACTCAGCATTCCGAGCGCAGCAGTAAGGGTGACGACCTCCGCTACCGCCAACACGGCTGCGATGATCAACCAGATCAGCCATGGATCCATTGCATGCCTCTTCTGACCGGCGCGGGTGCGAAGGGCTTGATTCTCACCATTGGACCCCGATAGCGGACAGTCGCGATACCCCTGGGAGAGGAAACCCTGCCGAACGGGGGGACGTGTTCTGATGCAACGCGCCCCGGGCGACCACTTCACACCTTTACGGCAATTTTACGCGTACGGAGGAGTTCACTCGCTCCGTGCAGACGAGTCGATCTGGCATGCATCTTCCATGACGGGGCCGCTGGTCTGGCCGGTTCAGAGCCGCGACAGCGGCGCAACTCTGACGGTCGGCCGGGGGCGGTTCAAACAGCCCCGGTGGCACCGGAACGCGCCGACCCAACCGCGGAGCCCGTCCCGTCCCTCGGCGACGCCTGAAAAACGGAGTCACTGACGGCATATCAAATCTGACCCACTTTGCGCCCTTTGCCTGCCTCTTGCCCGTTGATCAAAGTCAGAAGGGAAGGGTGATCCTTGTGGAAGACTGGGCAGACATCCGGCGGTCGCACCGGGCCGAGCAGATGCCGATCAGGGCGATCGCCCGTCATCTGGGCATCTCGAAGAACACGGTGAAGCGGGCGCTGACGCATGACCGGCCACCGAAGTACGAGCGGCCGCTCAAGGGCTCGGTGGTCGACGCGGTCGAGGTGCAGCGAGCTTCTTCGGGAGACACCGACGACGCCAGCGACGGTGATCGCCGAGCGGATCGGCTGGGACCGTGGGATGACGGTCCTCAAGGAGAGGGTCCGCGAACTGCGTCCCGCTTATATCCCCGTCGATCCGGTGTCGCGGACGGTCCATCGACCGGGCGAGCTGGCCCAGTGCGACCTCTGGTTCCCGGAGGCGGAGATCCCGCTCGGTTACGGGCAGAGCGGGCAGCCGCCGGTGCTGGCGATGGTGTCCGGCTACTCGCGGATGATCACGGCGAGGATGCTGCCCTCGCGACGGACCGGAACAGGAACGCCATGCCTCACACGACCGCCTTCGCCAGGAACCAGTGGTTCTTGGCAAAAGCAGTCAGGGCAGACTGCCGCTTACTGAAGTAATCCGCAACGTGTGTTCGACCCCGATTCGACCCCACTCCCCCACAGAACTTCGAGCACCACAGCTGACCTGTGTAAATGCGATGAAACGACGATCAAACCGTGTACTCGTGGTAGTAGCCGGTGGACTGGGCGGGCAGGACGCCCTCCCGGTTCTGGAAGACGACCCCGTCCTGGGAGTACGGGAAGGGGCCTCCGGACTCGATCAGGTCCAGCGTGTCGTACGCCTGTGACGGCAGCGCGCTGTGGCAGATGCTGCCGACGGCGGTCGCCGCCGCGTTGGCCGGGATCACGGCGGTGCCGCCCACCAGCAGGGCGGACATGAGGGCGACAAGGGCGCCGATGCGAGTGATGCGTGGGGGGAATCTCATGGACCTAGGATGACGCGCGTAGACCCTGGCATGTCGATGTCAAGGAAGTTGATTTCTCCCGCCAAGTCCGTTGAGTTTTCCGGGAGTTAACCTGCCGCGCGGCGCCCCCACGCGGTCCCCGCGAGGACGAGGACGCCGCCGAGCAGCCCCGTCGCGCCGAGCCGTTCACCGCCGAGCGCGATCCCCGCGGCGGCGGCCCACAAGGGCTCGGTTCCGAGCAGCAGGCTGACCCGGGACGGGGAGGTCCGGCGCACCGCCCACATCTGCACGAAGAAGGCGAACAGCGTGCAGAACGCGGACAGGAACAGCAGCCCCGTCCACTCCCGGGCGCCGAATCCCGCGGCCGTGCTCCACGGGGTGGCGTCGGCACCGGTGGACAGCACGGCGAACACCGCGACGGCGGCGCCCAGTTGGACGGTGGTCAACGGCAGCGCGTCGGCGCCCTGGACGGACTTGATGCGGGACATGGCGAGCACGTGCACGGTCCGGGCGAGGGCCGCGAGGAGCATCAGCAGGTCGCCGGGCGACGGGCGGGTGAAGCCGCCGCTCTGGGTGAGCAGCACGACGCCGAGTACGGAGATCCCGGCCGCGGCAAGGAACGTGCGCGAGGGGCGCACCCGGGTCACGGCCGCCTCGGCGAGCGGCGTGAAGATCATGGTGAGGCTGATGATGAGCCCGGCGTTGGTCGCCGAGGTGTGGACGACGCCGTACGTCTCCAGGAGGAAGATCCCGCTCAGGATCAGCCCCAGCGCGCCGGCTCCGCGCCACTGGGCCGCCGTCAGCGCCCGAAGCCTGCGCCACCCCGTTGTCACCAGCACCGGCAGCACGACGGCGAAGCGCAGCACCAGCACGGCGATCACCGTCCGCGCGGTGGTGATGTCCTTGGCCGCGAGATAGCTGGCGCCCCACACCACCGCCACCAGGAGCACGGGCAGGTCGGTGAGCAAGGCGCGGCGGGGCGCGAACGCGCCGGGTACGGCGATCGATGACATGGGGGCGGCTCCGGGTCTCCTGCGACGGGCGTGCGTGGAGACGGCGGCGGCTCGCACGGGAACGATCACCGTACCTATGCGGCGACGGGGTGACTAGGCGTTTTCCGGGAGCTCGTACGAGCCGTACGTCGGGCGGCCCGCCAGGTCGTACGACTGGATGGAGACCCCCGCGGCGGTGACCCGGCCGCCGGTGTGCCGGAAGGCCGTTGGGACGGCGCCCTCGGTGAACAGGCGCAAGCCGGCGCCGAGTACGACCGGGAAGGTCAGCAGGTGGATCGTGTCGAGGAGGTCCAGGGCGAGCAGGGACTGGACGAGGGCTCCGCTGCCGTGCACCTGGAGTTCGCCGTCGGTGCGTTCCTTGAGGGCGGTGACCTCCTTGGCGAGGTCTCCGCCGATCACGGTCGTGCCGGCCCAGTCGGGCTCGGTGAGGCTGGAGGAGGCGACGTACTTCGGCAGCGCGTTCAGCTTGGAGGCGACCGGGTCGGCGGGATCGGTCACCTTTGGCCAGAACGAGGCGAAGATGTCGTACGTACGGCGGCCGAGCAGGAAGGCGCCCACACGGTCGAAGACCTCGTTGACGAACCGCCCGAAGTCCTCGTCGCCGTACGGAAAACTCCAGCCGCCGTGCTCGAAGCCGCCGCGGGTGTCCTCCTGGGGGCCGCCGGGGGCCTGGTAGACGCCGTCGAGGGTGACGAAAATGGTGGAGACGAGCTTGCCCATGTCGGGTCCTGCTTTCTGGTGCGGGGTCTGTTGTCATCACTTCAGACCCCGCCGGCCCCCGCAACTCATCGCTTCACCCGGCGTGCGTCGAGAACAGCCCTCCGGTCGGGCCCTGCTTGTCGCCGCCCTGGGCCTTCTTGAGGGCATTGGCGAGGCTCTCGATGGTGAGGGACTGCAGGATCACCCGGCCGTTGCCCTCCAGGGTCGCCAGTGACAGGCCCTCGCCGCCGAAGACGGCGTTCATCATTCCCTGCCGGTTGAGGCCCCCGATGCGCTGGACGCCGTACTGGATGCCCTCCTCGAAGGCGACGACGCAGCCCGTGTCGACCTCGATACGGCCGCCGAAGTCCGCGGGGTTGAGGTCGATGAAGTTGCCCGCGCCGGCGATGATCACGGTCCCGTGCCCGGTGAACTTCTCCAGGATGAATCCCTCGCCGCCGCTGCGCCCGGTCCGGCCGCCCTGGAAGGCGATGCCGAACTCCACGCTCGACTCGGCCGCCACGAAGGCGTCCTTCTCCGCGAACCACGCGCGCGTGCCGTCGAGTTCCAGGGCACGCATCTCGCCGGGCAGCACGCCCGCGAAGCCGACGGTGCCCTCGCCTCCCGTCGACGTGAAGTACTGGAACGCCAGCGACTCGCCCGCGAGCGCGCGCTGGCCGACCTGCATGGCCGTTCCCATGGCCTGGCGCAGCATGCCACCCATGCCGCCGCCTGAGCCGCCACCGGGCTGCTGGCCGCCTCCGCCGCCCGACGGACCGGACAGACGCGTCTCCATGGACACGTTCACCGTCTTGAACAGGAACTTTCCCGCCTCGCAGTACACGCTCTGGCCGGGGCGCAGGCTGACGACCGCCATCTGCATGGCGTTGCCGACGATTTCTTGCTGAAGGGTCACGGCAGGAGAACGCGCGAGGTGGAGGGAAGAGTTCCGGCCACCCAGGGTTCTCATCCGGACGGAGTTCGCGGTGGACAGGCGGCGCAGGGGGGGGGGGGGGGCCCCCCCCGCCCCCAACCCACCCGGGCGGGCCG